>JAEWQZ010000026.1 GCA_023460255.1 Actinomycetes bacterium | reverse complement strand
GCACCCGGCAGGGCGACGACGGGTGCGGGGGCCGCGTCGGGCGCCGGTGCCGCGTCGGGCGCCCGGGTGCTGCGCGCCGGCGAGGCCCAGTGCCTCGCGATCCTCAACCTGCTCGGGCAGCCCGAGTCCTCCCCGGCGGACGTCGCACAGGTCATGGAGACCGACCCCGTGCTGACGCTGCGTGTGCTGCACCTGGTCAACAGTGGCGCGTACGCGCTGAGCCACCAGGTCGACACGGTCCGCCAGGCCGTCGTGCTGCTCGGGCCCACGGAGGTCTCGACGCTGGTCACCGCCCTGGCCCTCGATGCGCGACCCGGCGCGATGGACCGCCTGTGGTTCATCCTCGCCCGTGCGATGACGTGCGAGACGCTCGCCGACGACCCTGCCGCCTACACCGTCGGCATGCTCTCGGCGCTGGCGGCCCAGCTGGGGCTGCCGGTCGACGTCCTGCTGGAGAAGGTGGGCGTGTCCGACGTCGTCGGCGAGGCGATCGCCTACGAGGAGGGGCCGCTCGGCCCGGTGCTGCGTGCCGTCCGCTGCCACGAGCAGTCCGACGTGGAGGGCGTCATCGCGGCGGGGCTCGACCCGGTCGCCGTCTCCCGCGCCTACCTGGCGTGCCTGCGCGGTGCGCTCGGGATCGCCCGGACGGTCACCCGCGAGCCCTGAGCCGTCGTCGTCGCCCGCGGGTCGGGCAGGCGCGACGTCGGGCACGGGCGACGTCGGGCAGGATGACCGCATGGACGACCGCGACCTGGTGCACCTGCGGCGGTGCGTGGAGCTCGCCCGGGCGGCGCTCGACGCGGGCGACGAACCGTTCGGCTCGGTGCTCGTCGGCCCCGACGGGCACGCCCTCGCCGAGGACCGCAACCGCGTCGCGGGTGGCGACCGGACCCGGCACCCCGAGCTCGCGCTGGCCCGGTGGGCCGCCACCCACCTGACGCCCGACGAGCGCGCGGCGGCGACGGTCTACACCTCCGGCGAGCACTGCCCCATGTGCGCCGCGGCGACGGGCTGGGTCGGGCTCGGCCGGGTCGTGTTCGCGGCGTCGGCCGAGCAGCTGGCGCAGTGGTCCGCCGAGCTCGGGCTGCCCACCGCGCCCGTCCGGCCGCTCCCGGTCGCGCAGGTCGTGCCCGGACTCGTCGTCGAGGGCCCCGCGCCCGAGCTGACCGACGAGGTGCGCGAGCTCGTCCGCGCCTTCCACGCGCGGGGCGGGGTCGTGCCCCCGGGGCCGGCCGAGCCCGCCGGGGCTGCGGGGCCGGACGGGGGGGCGCCCGACGCGGACGGGCCCGTCGCCGTCGTGCGCCGGCACGTCGCCCTGGTCGCCCACGACAACATGAAGGTCGAGCTCCTGCGCTGGGCCGCCCACAACCGGGACACGCTCGCGGGACACGACCTCTACGCCACGGGCACCACCGGGACGATGCTCGAGTACGAGCTCGGGCTGCCGGTGCACAGGTTCCTGTCCGGCCCCGTGGGCGGTGACCAGCAGATCGGCGCGCGGATCGCGGAGGGCGCGCTCGACGTCCTGATCTTCTTCTGGGACCCGCTCGAGGCGCAGCCGCACGACCCGGACGTCAAGGCCCTGCTGCGGATCAGCTCGGTCTGGAACGTGCCGACGGCCACCAACCTCGCCTCGGCGGACTACCTCATCTCCTCCCCGCTGTTCACCGGGGAGTACGAGCGCGTCGTGCCCGACCACGGGCCGCGCGCGTGGGACCCCGACGGCAAGGCCCCGCGGTAGCCGGCCGGCGGCTCAGCCGGTCGCGCGCGCGAGCTCGGCCTCGATCACCGCGCGGAACGTGTCCAGGGACTGCGCGCCGACCATCGGCGAGCCGTTGACCAGGAACGTCGGGGTGCCGCTGACGCCGATCACGGCGGCCTCCTCGCCCTCGGCCTGCACCGCGGCGAGGACCTCGGGGGACGCGCGGTCCGCGTCGAACCGCGCCACGTCGAGACCGACCCGTGCGGCGACGTCGCGCAGGTAGTCGTCGCTGACCGTCGAGCCCTCGAGGAGGTCGGCGAACAGCGCGTCGTGGAACGCCCAGAACTCGCCCTGCACGCCGGCGGCGCGCGCGGCCGCGGCGACCGACGCCGACTCGGGGGTCACCCGGGCGAAGTCCCGCCACTCGATCCGCAGGACGCCCTGCTCGACGTACTCCGCGCGCAGCGCCGGCTCCACCATGACGGCGTACTCGGCGCAGTGCCCGCACCGGAAGTCCGCCCACGCGATCATCACGACCGGCGCGTCGACCGCACCCAGCGCCGCCGGGTCCGTCGCGTCACGCCGGACGAGCGACGCGAAGACCGCGTCCATCTGGGCACGGTCCGCCTCCGTTGGCCCGCTCGCCTCCGGCGCGACCGGCTCGGGGGTCTCCGCAGGGGTCGGCGCGACGTCCACGGGCGGCGGCGTGCTGCCGGTCGAGGGCTCGTCGGGGTTGAACGGCCCGCCCGGGAGGAAGAGCACGAGCCCGGTCAGGGCGAGCAGCAGCGCCACGAGCACGCCGATGACGACGCCGCGCCGCGCGGGTGCCGGACCGGTCGGTGGGGGCGGGGGAAGCGTCATCGGGCCCTCCTGTGCGCGACGCCGTCGGTGACGTCTCACGAGACCGTACCGGGCTCGGCCGGTTCCGTGGTCAGGCTGCCCGCCGCGGGCGGGCGTCGGTGTCGCCTGCTTCACTGGGCCGATGACGGAGGGGGTGACCGCACACGACCTCGCCCTGCTGCGCCTGGTCGCCCAGCGGCTGGTCGGGCCGCCCCTCGGCTCGCCCCGCGCCGTCGTCGAGCACCTGACGGCGCTCCAGGCGCAGGACCGTCCGGGGGCCGTGCGCTCCGTGGCCCTGCGCTGCGACGGGACGCCGGCCGACGTCCGGGCGGCGTTCGACGCCGGGACGCTCGTGCGGTCGTGGCCGATGCGCGGCACGCTGCACGTCCTCCTGGCGGAGGACCTCCCGTGGATGCTCCCCCTGATGACCCCGGGTCCGCGGGCGGCGGCGGCCAAGCGGCGCCCGGAGCTCGGGCTGGGCGAGGCGGACGTGGTGCGTGCCCGCGCGCTGGCCGAGGAGTCGCTCGCCGGGACGGCCCTGACCCGTCGGGAGCTGCTCGCCCGGTGGGACGCCGCTGGGCTGGCGACGGCGGGCGGGCGGGGCTACCACCTCGTCGTCGAGCTCGCGCAGCGGGGGGTGCTCTGCCTGGGGCGCCACGTGGGCGAGGAACAGGCGTTCGTCCTGGTCGCCGAGCACGCCGGCACCGGGGCGCGCGGGGACGTCGGCGGGCGGCCGCGCGACGAGGCGCTCGCCGAGCTCGCCCTGCGGTACTTCCGCGGCCATGGGCCCGCCACCCTCGCCGACCTCGCGCGGTGGTCGGGCCTGCCGATGGCCGACGTGCGCGCGGGCACCACGGCGGTCCGGGCGCGGCTGGCCGCCGTCGAGGTCGACGGGGCGGAGCACCTGCTCGCGCCGGAGACCCTGGACGCGTACCCCGGGCTGCGGCCGGCGGCCGAGGGCTCCGTGCTGCTGCTGCCCGGCTTCGACGAGCTGGTGCTCGGCTACCGGGACCGGTCGATGACGCTCGCGGCGGAGCACGCCCACCGGGTGGTCCCCGGCGGCAACGGGGTGTTCCGCCCGACGGTCGTGGCGGGCGGCCGCGTGGTCGCGGTGTGGCGGACCGTCGGCACCGGTCGGAACCGCCGGCTCGAGGTCGAGCCGTTCGAGGAGCCGCTCGCCGCCGCCACGCTCGCCGCCGCCGAGGAGCGGTGGGCACGGCTGGGCTGACGGTCAGAGCCCCACGAGCACCTGCACGAGCAGGATCTTCGCGATGATCCCGAGCGCGAAGAGCGCGGCGTACCCCGCCTCGACACGCTCGTCGGTCACGCGCGACGACGCGTAGGCGAGGACGGCCGGCTGGCCCACCATCCCGGCCAGCGAGCCCGCCGCCCGCGGCGCGCTGACCCCGACGAGCCGCGCACCGACCACCACGAGCACCGACGCGACGGCCACGACGCCCACACCGACCGCCGCGACCCGGGCGCCGGTCGGCGTGAAGGCCTCCGCGGCGAAGGCCTGCCCGGACGCCAGGCCGACCGCCGCGAGGAAGAACAGCAGGCCGAGCTGGCGGATCGTCAGGTTCGCGGCCCGTGGCAGGCCCCAGACGAGCGGGCCGGTCCGCTCGAGCCGGCCGAGCACCATGCCGACGAGCAGGGGCCCGGCGGCCGAGCCGAGCGCGAACGACACGCCACCGCCGAGCGGGACGGTGGCCAGCCCGAGCAGCAGGCCGAGCGCCATGCCGATCCCGACGGTGAGCGCGTCGATCTCCGACACCCGTCGCTCCGAGTCGCCGAGGAAGGCCGAGACCGCGTCGAGCTCCTCCCGGGGCACGACGGCGAGCACCCGGTCGCCGAGCTCGAGCGTGAGGTCGTCGCGCGCGAGCAGGTCGAGGTCGCCGCGTCGCACGCGGGTGATCACGCCGCCGAACCGCCCGGGGATGTCGAGCTCCGCGATGGTCCGCCCGGCCACCCGGCGGTCGGACACCACGAACCGCTGGTTGTCGACGGCGGTGCGGTCGTGCGCGAGGTGCTCCTCGCGCCGGGTGCCCAGGTGCTCGACCGCGCCGAGCACGGCGGGCTCCGGCCCCACGACGACCACCCGGTCCCCGGGCCGCAGCGCCTCGTCGGGCCGGACCACCCGGGTCCGGTCGTCGCGCGCCAGGTACGACATGCGGATCTCGCCGGCGGCGAACCCGGGCACGTCGGCGATCGACGTCTCCCGCTCGACCTCCGCGGTGAGCGCCACCAGGCCGACGCCGGCCGCGGGCTGGGGGTCGCGGCGGGCCGGCCACCGCCGTCCGACGACGACGGCCACGACGAGGATCGCGACGGTCACGCCGACCGGGTAGGTGAGGGCGTAGCCGACCGCGGGCTCGGAGGACCCGGCGGCCGTGGCGGCCGCGGCGAGGGCCGGGGTGGACGTCAGCGCTCCGGCGAAGGTCCCGGCGATGAGGGGACCGCTGAGGCCCAGGGCGGCGCCGAGCAGCCCCGCGACGGCCGTCGCGACGGCGAGCACGCCGACCGCGACGGACATCAGCGGCAGCTGCCGACGCAGGTCGCGGAAGAACGTGCTGCCGGCCGCCAGGCCCACGGTGTAGACGAACAGGGCGAGGCCGAGGGTCTGCACGAGGGCGAGGTCCTCGCCGAGCCGCGGGTCGAGCGCCCCGACGGCGAGCCCGACGAAGAGGGCGCCGGCCGCGCCGAACCGCACGGGCCCGAACGGCACCGCGCCCAGCGCCGTGCCCAGCCCGACGACGACGAAGATCGTGAGCAGGGGCGACGCGGCGAGCACGTCCAGCACGGGCTCCATCAGGGGGTCGTCCTCATGGTCGGGTCCACGTCCCGAACGCTAGTCCGCCGCCCGTCACCCGGCCGCGCGGGCCAGCTGGTCCAGGACGAACGCGCCCCACGTGGTCGGTGCCCCGAGGCCGTCGGGACCGGTCGCGCCTGTGCCACCGTCGTCCGTGCCACCGTCGTCCGTGCCACTGTCGTCCGTGCCACTGTCGTCCGTGCGATCGAACATCGCCGGCTGCCACCCGTCGTCCCACCAGCACGCCACCCACCCGGAGGCTTCCTCGTCCTCGAGTCGCTGGAGCAGGGGCCGCGCGTAGGACGCGGTGTCGCCGACCAGGTACGCGGGTCCGGGGTCGTCCCGGTCGATGAACCCCCACTCGGTGAGCAGCAACGGGTACCTGTCGGTGACCCCGCCGAACCAGGCGTCCCACCCGCCGCGGCCGTGCGCCGGGTAGAGGTGCGTCGCGTAGACGACCTCGTCGTCGGCGACCCCGCCGTCGGCGACCCACGAGAGGTCGCGTGCGTAATCCGTCCCGCCGACGACGACGGGCTGGGTCGCGCCCTGCTCCCGGACCAGGTCCGTGAGCTCGTCGGCGACCGCCCGCCACTCGTCGCCGGACATCCCCTGCGGCTCGTTGACCAGCTCGAGCAGGACGTGCGGCGCCGTCGCGAAGTGGCCGGCCACGGCCGTCCAGAACTCGCGGGTCTCCTCCAGCGTGGCCGCGAACAGCTCGGGCTCGCTGGGCGCGGCGCCCGTCGTCACGTCGCCGATGACGTGCCAGTCGAGGATCACGTACAGCCCCTCCTCGCCGGCCCAGCGTGCGAGCGGCTCGAGGTAGCGCCACAGGTAGTCCCCGTCGTCGGCCCAGTGCCCCGGGTGCACGGGCACGCGCAGCACGTTCGCCCCGGTCGCGGCGACGTCGGCCACGGTGTCGCGGTCGAAGCGGCCGCGATCGGCGAGCACCGCCGGGTCGGGCACCATCACGCCGCGGAGCACGACGGCGTCCCCGTCGACGGTCTGCAGCCGGGCCCCGCGGGTGGTCAGGGCCGGGAGGTCGATGCCCGACGCGTCGAACGACGAGGTGTGCCGGACGGGCAGCTGGAGGCTGAGATGACCGCCCTGTCCGGCGAGCAGCGCGGCGACCGCGAGCAGCACGACCACCACCACGGCGCCGATCACCACCGACAAGGAGATGGCGAGTCTCGCTCCCACTGCAGCCTTGCGCACGTGTCCTCCCCGCGGCAGCGTAGCCACGGAGGGCATGACCAGCAGCGCCGGTCGGGAGCCTCCACCGGACCGGCACATGAGCGCGCTATTGCACGGCCTGACACCCACCGGCGGCCGGGACAAAGGTCCGATGCCCGGGCGTTCCTCCCGTCCGTACGTTGATCAAGGACGTGTCACTCGACGAGGAGGACGCATGCGCACAGTCGTGGTCACCGGGTCGGCCTCCGGCATCGGCCGGGCGCTGGCAGAGCTGCTCGTCTCCCGCGGGGAGCGGGTCATCGGCGTCGACATCCACGACGCCGACGTCACCGTCGACCTCGCCACGCCGGAGGGCCGCGAGGCGATGGTCGCCCAGGTCGCCGAGCTCTCCGGAGGGTCGCTGGACGCCGTGGTCGCCAACGCCGGCCTGGCGACCGGCACCCCGACGACGGTGGGCGTGAACTACTTCGGTGCGCTGGCGACGCTCGAGGGTCTGCGCCCGATGCTGGCCGGCTCCGACGCGCCGCGCGCCGCCGCCACCGTCTCGATGGCGAGCCTCATGCCGAACGACCCGGAGCTGGTCGACGCGATGCTCGCCGGGGACGAGGCGCGGGCCCTGGCGCGCGCGGAGGTGCTCGCAGGCACCGAGGCCGAGGGCCTCATCTACGGCAGCACCAAGGCCGCCCTGTCCCGGTGGGTCCGCCGCAACGCGCCGAGCCCGGCGTGGGCCGGCGCCGGCATCCCGCTGAACGCGATCGCCCCCGGCATCGTCGAGACGCCGATGGTCGCGGACCTCATCGCGACCGAGGAGCAGCGGACGGCGATGGCGTCGGTCGTGCCGATGCCGCTCAACGGGTACATGCCCGCCTCCGCGCCGGCCGAGCTGCTCGCGTGGCTGGTCAGCCCGGTGAACACCCACGTGTGCGGGCAGGTCGTCTTCATCGACGGCGGCAGCGACGTGGTCATCCGGGGCGACTCGACCTGGTGAGACCCACGAGGGGCCGGGTGCGCCGCAGGGCGCGCCCGGCCTCCGTGCTGCACGCACGAAGCCGGCCGGGCCGCTTGCGTCGGAGGAGAGTCGAGATATAACGTGTCTGCGCCAGACGCGATATATCTCGACTCCGAGCGGAGACGGCTGTGCCGAGGACCACGATCAGGCCGACCACCACCACGACGACCGGCACGCCCCCGCCCACGGACTGGGCGTTCCGCGCCGACGACGTCACCAAGGTCTACAAGGGCGGCGTCCGCGCCAACGACGGCCTGACCCTGCGCATCGAGCCCGGCGAGGTCTACGGCCTCCTCGGCCCGAACGGCGCCGGTAAGTCGACGCTGGTCAAGCAGGTGATCGGCCTGCTGGCACCGACCTCGGGCAGCCTGTCCATCGGGCCGTACGACATCGTGGCCCACCCCGAGATCGCCCGGCAGCTGTGCTCGTACCTCCCCCAGGCGCAGATGCCCATCGACTCGTTCAAGGTCAGCGAGGCCATCGAGCTCACCGGGCGCATCCGCGGCGGGGACCGCACCGCCGTCCGCGCCCGCACGGCGGAGATGGTCGACGCGCTCGACATCGGCGAGTGGCGTGACGCGCTCGGCGCCAAGCTCTCCGGCGGCGTCAAGCGCCTCGTCGGCTTCGCGATGGCCACCGTCGTCCCCGGCCGGCTGGTGATCCTCGACGAGCCCACCAACGACGTCGACCCGTTGCGCCGCCGCCTGCTCTGGCAGCAGGTACGCGCCCTGAGCGACCTGGGCTGCGCCGTCCTGCTCGTCACGCACAACGTGCTCGAGGCCGAGAAGGCCGTCGACCGCCTCGCCGTGGTCATGGACGGGCGCATCGTGGCCGAGGGCACCCCGAGCTCGCTCAAGGCCGAGGACCGTGGGCGGATGCGCCTGGCGGTCATGCTCGCCCCCGGTGCGCCGACGCCCGACGCGCCCGACTGGTACCGCGCACCCGTCCGGGTGGGCAACAACCTCGTCGCGACGGTGGCCGAGACCGACGCCGGCGCCGGCATCGCCTGGGCGCAGGGCCTGGTCGACGCCGGGGCGGCCGAGGAGTACGCCCTCGCCGCGTCCACCCTCGAGGACGCCTACGTGCGCCTCACCGGGCACGTCTCCGACGAGCCGGAGGCCCGGCCGTGACCGCCACGATCGTGCCGGCGACCACCGCGCCCGGGATCGCCCCGCCGACCGCGCTGCGCTCCGGCGCCGGCGCCTGGCTCTCCGGGTACCGCCTCATGGTGCGCTGGCACCTGTCGAGCATGCGGCTGTGGCTGTTCCTCCTCGTCATGGTCCAGGTCCTCGTCGGGGTCGGGTACGTGCTCGGCGTCGGGCTGTTCTTCGCCGACATCCCGCCCGTCGCCGCCGCGTACGTGTCCACCGGCGCGCCCGTCTTCAACCTCGTGCTGCTGGGCATGCTCCTCGGCCCCCAGCTGGTCGCGGACATGAAGGCCAGCGGCGGCTACGACTTCCTCCGGTCCCTGCCGGTGCCGACGACGGCGTCCGCCGCGGCCTGGTACACGGTCACGCTCATCGGTGGCGTGCCGCCGTTCGTCGTGACGCTCCTCGCGGCCCGCGTGCGCTACCCGGACGTCGAGCTCGCGGTGAGCCCTGCCGTCGTCGGCGCGGTGCTCCTCGTGGTGTTCACCGGGACGATGGTCGGCTACGCGCTGGCGTACGCGATCGTCGACCCGAAGGTCACCCAGCTGGTCACGCAGGTGCTCGTGTTCGCGCTCCTCGGGTTCGCGCCCATCGTGGTCCCGGCGCAGCAGATGCCGGACTGGCTGGTCACCGTCAACGACTGGTTGCCGCTCTCGCACATGGCGACGGTCGTGCGCGACGCGCTGACGGACGGGCTGGTCACGGCCGACGTCGGGCGCGCCTACCTGGTGCTGGCCGTCTGGGCCCTGGCCGCCGGCGCGGCCGCCGTTCGCGAGCTGGGGAGGCGGCGATGACGACCATCGACCTGCGCGGCACCGACCTGCTGATCGGCGGGGTGCCGACGGTCCGGCGCGGCCGCGTCGCCGGCTGGTTCCACGGCGCGGCCGGCATGGCCCGCTTCGAGTGGGCGATGATCCGCCCGTACGCCGGCCTGGTCCTGGTGGTGCAGACCATGATGGGCGTCGGCATGGCGATCATGTACGGGTTCTTCTACCCGGCGATCGACGCGACGACGGCGCTGCTCATCACGACCGGTGTGCCGACCCTGGCGCTGGTGCCCATGGGCTTCGTCCTCGTGCCGGGCAACGTGGCGTCGCAGCGGCTGTCCGGCACGTTCGACGTGATCTGGTCGATGCCGGTGCCGCGGTCCGCGGCCGTCGCGGCGTCGTTCGGGGTGAACGCGGCGCTCGCGCTGCCGGGCACCGCGCTGGCCCTGCTCGTGGGTGCGTGGCGGTACGGGGTGTCCCTGCACCTGTCGCCGGTGCTCGTGCCGGCCGTCCTCCTGTCCACGCTGATGTGCGTGGCGGTGGGGTACGGGCTCGCGCTCCTCGTCGGCAACCCGCTGGCGATCAACCTGATCTCCAACGCGACGGTGTTCCTCGTGATCCTGTTCACGCCGATCGTCTACCCGGCGTCGAACCTGCCTGCCTGGTGGCTGCGCGTGCACGAGGTGCTGCCGTTCCACCCGATGGCCCAGGTCATCCGGGCGGGGCTCACCGAGGGGGTCGTGCCGGACGTCGGCGGCCCGTTCCTCGTGCTGGGACTGTGGACGCTCGGCGGCCTGGCGATGACCGCATGGGTCGTGGGGCGCCGACGGTGAGCCGGGCAGCCGCCGCGAGCGGACCACCCGGGAGCTCTGCCAAACCCTCAGGCACCTAACCCTCATCCGCGATAGTATTGCCGGTGAGGGTTACCTGGGAGGGTAGGTATCGATGCACGGGTTCATCGGCCGCCACGCCGAGCTCGCAGAGCTGACCGAGATGCTCGAGAGCGTCCGGCGGGGCCGACGCGCGGGCTCCCGCGCCATCGCCGTGGCAATCCGCGGCAGGCGGCGCATCGGCAAGAGCTCCCTCGTCACCGAGTTCGTCCGTCGCGCCGGCGTCCCCCACCTGCACTTCCAGGCCGCGCGCGGCGCGACGGCCGCCGAGCAGCTGACCGCCCTGGCGGACGCAGTGGCGACGAGCTCCCTGCCGGGCGCCGCCGTCGCCGAGGGCGCCGGGCCGACGACCCTCACCGCGGCGTTGCGCCTGGTCGCGGCCGCCCTCCCCACGGACGGCCCGGCCATCGTCGTGATCGACGAGCTCCCGTGGCTGCTCGACACGATGCCCAGTGGCGCCGGCGAGATGCAGCGGGTCTGGGACGAGACCCTGTCCGAGCGCCCGCTGCTCCTGATCCTCCTCGGCAGCGACCTGTCGATGATGGAGCGCCTCGACGCCTACGGGGAGCCGTTCCACGGGCGCGCGACGGCCCTCGTCCTCCGCGAGCTGTCCCCTCGGGACGTCGCCGCCATGACCGACCTCTCCGGGACCGCGGCCTTCGACGCGTACCTCATCACCGGTGGCCAGCCGATGGTGACGACCGAGTGGGAGCCCGGTGAGCCGCCGGCGGCGTTCCTCGACCGATCCCTGCAGCGGCCGACCTCGGCCCTCGTGGTGCAGGGCACGCGCATCCTCGACGCCGAGCTACCGCCCGACTCGCACCCGCGCGCCGTCCTCACCGCCATCGGCGGCAAGGGCGAGCGGTCCTACAGCGGCATCCTTCAGCGTCTGGGCGACACGCTGTCGGCGGCCACCCTGGACCGCGCGCTGGGACTCCTCACCGCGAAGCGCGTCATCGCTGCCGACGAACCGCTCTCCACCCGGTCGGGCGCCAAGAACCGGCGTTGGCGCGTGAGCGACCCCGCCCTGCGCTTCTGGCTCGCCATGGTCGAGCCTGCGCTGCCCGACGTCGATCGCGGCCGCCCGGACCTCGCGCTCACCCGGGTCACCGCGGGGTACACGTCCTGGCGTGGGCGCGCGATCGAGCCGGTCGTCCGCGAGAGCCTGTACCGGCTGCTCGCCGACTCGCCGTGGCCCGACGTCCGCGAGGTCGGTGGGTGGTGGCCACGGTCCGGGGAACCGGAGATCGACCTCGTGGGGGCCGATTGCCGACCCGCGCGGGAGATCGCCTTCGTCGGCACGATCAAGTGGCGTGCCAGCCAGCCCCTCGACTCCCACGAGGTCTCCCACCTCGCCGCCGACGCCCGCGCCGTCCCGGGCGCGGGCCCGGGGACGGCGCTCGTCGGCGTCTGCCCCGTCGGCGCCACGGACGAGCGCCTCGCGCGCGTCTGGGACGCCGCCGACCTCCTGGGCGCCTGGTAGCCCACACGCCGATCGGCCACGCGCGGTGCCCTCCCGGCCGGAGGATGGGGGCATGCAGGTCACCGAGGGCAGCATCGCGCTCGTCCGGGACGACGGCGTGGTGCTCGCCGGTGACGCGATGCTCGCCAGCCGGCGCGGCGTCCCGAAGCCACCGGATCCAAGGCTGGCGCTCGACCGCGAGCAGGCGGCGGCGTCGGCGGGCCTGATCCGGGTGACGGGCGCCCGGCTGCTGCTCCCGGGCCACGGCGCGCCCGCCCGGCTCGAGCCACCGACGACGGCGTAGGGGGCGTCAGCGCTCGTCGACGACCGGCGAGGCGTCCGCGACCGCGATGTGCCGCAGCTGACCCCAGATGGCGACGACGAACACCGCCGACCCGGCGGCCCCGAACCAGAACGGCGCGGTCACGCCCCAGTGCTGCGCGAGGGAACCGCCGAGCAGCGAGCCGAGGACGAGCCCGCCGAACGTCCCGATGCTGTTCACGGAGTTGACCCGGCCCTGGAGCCGCAGCGGCACGGCCCGCTGACGGATGGTCATCGACGTCGTGCCCCACACGAACGCGTGCGCTCCGAAGACGAACATGATCGCCATCGCGACCCAGGGGACCCTGGTGAGGGCGAGCGCCATGTGCGTGAGCGTCTCGATGACCAGGCCGATCCGCATGAGGTCGGCCAGGCTCACGTGCCGGGTGATCCAGCCGTAGGTCGTCGTCGCGACCAGGCCCCCGGCCGCGCTCACCGTCGTGAGCAGGCCGAAGCCGACCTCGCCCATGCCCAGGCGCCGGGTCGCGTACAGGACCAGCACCGACCACGCGGCGCCGAAGGTGATGTTGAACGTGAAGATCGTCCAGATCAGCGTGCGGACCGCGGGGTGCCGCAGCGACCACCGCACGCCCTCGGCGATGTCCCGGCCGATGTGCGACTCCGCCCGCGGCTCGTCACTGCCCGGCAGGCGCAGCCGCGACACCAGGACCGCGCCGGCGACCACCAGCACCGCCTCGGCGGCGAACGGCAGCGCCGCGCCCGCGGCGAACAACGCCGCCCCGAGCGGCGGGCCGGCCAGCTGGTTGACGGTGACGTACCCGGCCATGAGGCGGGAGTTCGCGACGGCCAGGTCGTCCCGGTGCACGAGCATCGGCATCAGCGTCGACGTCGTGTTGTCGACGAACACCTCGCTGGTGCCGAGCAGGAACAGCGCCGCGAGCACGACGACGATCGTCACCTGGTCGGTGACCACCGCCGTCGCGAGCACGGCGAGGACGAGCGCCCGGACGAGGTTCATCACGATGACGAGCCGCCGCCGGTCGAGACGGTCCGACAACGCCCCGGCGAGCAGGCCGAACAGCAGCGGCGGCAGCCACTGAAGGGTCGCGCCCAGGGCGACCAGCCGCGCGTCGTCGGTCATCGACGCGACGAGCAGCGGGCCGGCTGCGAGCACGATGCCGTCGCCCAGGTTGGTCAACCAGGACGAGCCCAGCAGCCAGCGGAACCCGGTGCCCAGGCGGGCCGGGAGCAGCGTCTCCACCAGCCGGCTCACAAGGGCGAGAGCCTACCCGCGCGCCCTCGGGGGCCTCCGGCAATAGCCTGGGCGCGACCGACCGCGACGAGGCGAGGAGGGCCGGTGGCCACGAGCAACCGTCCGCACGGCGTGCACTCCGAGGTCGGGCGGCTGCGCACCGTCCTCGTCTGCGAACCGGGCCTCGCGCACCGCCGGCTCACGCCCAGCAACTCCGCCGACCTCCTGTTCGACGACGTCCTGTGGGTCGAGGCGGCGCAGGAGGACCACCGGGCGTTCGTCGCCGAGCTCCGTCGCCGGGACATCGAGGTGCTCGAGCTGCACGACCTGCTCACCGAGACGCTCGAGGCCCCGGGCGCGCGCGACTGGGTGCTGGACCGCACCGTGACGCCGAGCACCGCGGGCCTGACGCTCATGGACCCGGCGCGCGAGTACCTCGAGTCGCTCCCCCTGCGGCGGGTGGCCGAGCACCTCGTCGGCGGCCTCGCCGTCGACGACCTGCCGCCCGACCTCCGCGGCCCGCACACGGCCCTCGCGGAGTGGTCGCCGGCGTCGCGCACCTACGTGCTGCCGCCTCTGCCCAACCTCCTCTACACGCGCGACACCACCGCCTGGCTGTACGACGGCGTCGTCCTCGCCCCGCTGTCGTACGCGGCGCGCAAGGACGAGACCCTGCTGATGAAGGCGGTGTACCGGTTCCACCCGCGGTTCGCGGGGACGACCGTCTGGTGGGGCGACCCCGAGCGGGACTGGGGGCAGGCCACCCTGGAGGGGGGCGACGTCATGCCGGTGGGCAACGGGACGGTGCTCGTCGGGATGAGCGAGCGGACGTCACGGCAGGGCATCACGCAGCTCGCGGCCGCGCTGTTCGAGCAGGGTGCGGCGGAGCGGGTCGTCGTCGCGGGGATGCCGCGGCTGCGGTCGGCGATGCACC
>JAEWQZ010000025.1 GCA_023460255.1 Actinomycetes bacterium | reverse complement strand
AAGCACGTCGAGGTCTTCCGGATGAGCGGCGTAGGAACCTTCATCCTCGGGAGACCTCGACCCCTACCCGGTCACCGACGCGCCGCCAACCCGCAGCACGCTGCTACACCCTGGATTGCGAAGAGCCGGTTATCGCCTTGCCGTACACGCCGGAAGCCCTTCGGACACTGGTCGAAGCATCGTCTGCCCGGACTCTAGCCGGCGAGCACGCCACCGAAACACCACTCCAGCGGGGTCATCCAGACGAGGACTCGCGATTGGTCTGCGGCCGACAACCGGCCCGCGCGACCCACTCGGCCGGGCGCTCCCGCGGGACTGGGAGTCGCTCGTGCCAGGCCGGTGGCGCGTCGGCCCGCGATGTCGTCACATACGCCGCCTTCCATGCCTGCTGCAGCGCTGATAGTCCCTCGATCAGGTCCCAATGCCTGTTCCAGCACTACGGCACGTTGCGGCGATCGAGCCCATAGTGGTCAACAAGCCATGCGACCCAGAGTTCAAGGACCTCCAGACGACGGCGTTGCTCTTCAGGCGTTGAGCAGCCCACATGATCGGGAGCGGTGGGCCGATCGGTGGTTCATCACCGGTTCGGCGATCAACGACCCATTCGCCCCCGAACTCGCATTGCTCATCGGGTGACGCTCCTCGGTGTCGCGGGGGATGCCACCGCTGTGAGGGACGACGGCCAGTACGGCTCACCTCGTGCGAGGTTGGGGTCCTCGGTGTCCCGCCGAGGCGATCTCGATGGGCTAGTTCTCGGGAGAGCCGCGATCATCGCGTTGCCTGCGGGCGCGCTGCACGACCTCCTTGGCGACTCGGTCAGACACCGCCCTGGCCTGATCGACCGCCTCACTCCCCAACCTTCGCGCGGCGTCGACGCCGTCCTCACCTGTCTCGAACACCTTGTCCCTGACGTCCGTCGCCGCCTCTAGCCAGCGCCGGGCCTCCACGGCCTGGGAGTCATGTCCGATCCCGAGATGCGCGTGGAGATCCGCGACGGCGCTCACCACCTCGTTCCGCGAGCGGACCACGATCGGTGATGCCGCCGGATGGAGCAGCACCTTCGTGTTGGCGGCTCGGGCGGCGGCGTCGATACGGGCGATGAGCCGATCCGTCGTGTGACCGATCACGTCCCTGCGGTTCGCGCGAGCAGTCTGTAGGGCGAGCCTGTGCCGGTCGAGCTCATCCGGCGAGGCATCCAGAACACGGTCCAGCTCGAGCACTGCCATGGCGTCATTCAATTGGAAGCACCGCGCAAGAACCGCCAGCCACTCTCCGACCGTGGGCTCGATGGTCTTGGCGAGGTCGGCAAGCTCGCCGACCTTCGTCGTGCGCTCGATCTTCTCAGCGAGACTGCCGAGCTGCCCGAGCGCGTAGGCCTGCGTCCTGGCGATAGTCATCGCAGTCGCCTGGACCTTCGACCACGTGACCTCGGATACCCGACCCACCTGCTCCCGAACGATCATGGCCTCATCGATGACGATCCCTGCTCCGATCATGTCGGCGAGCACGGCATCCTTCTGGTTGCGCAGGACGTCGTCGACCTTCGCGTCGATCACGGCGAGATAGTCCGTGATCTCGTCCATCGTCTGCTGCATTGCCAGCTGCGCCATGAGCCCGCCGACGCCGGCCAGCAGCGCGGGGTTGGCGGCGAGCGCCCCCGGTGTCCGGACCAGCTCGAGGATCATCTTGGTCTTGCCGTCCTCCATGCTGATCGCCCGACTGACGCCCGGTCGGGAGCCCTTCATCAGTGGGCTCTTGCTCAGCGCCTCTGCCGACTCTCTCGTCAGCTTGACCCACCGCCCGGAGTTGGCGGCGATCTCCGAACCCGCCTGCGCGGCCGCACCGCCGGAACTGACTACGGACCGGAGCCGCGGCAGCGCGAGGTCTCTCGACTCCGCGAACCCCGCCGCCGCGAGGAACCGCTCAACACCGGATGCCGGTCCGATGACCGCAAGGCCCTCGCCGTCACCGATCAGGTCTACCTCGTGATCGGCGGCCAGCCGATCGAGGGCCGCACTGTGCTCTCCGGTGGGCGCCTCGTCGCCGTCTGCGATGTCGCTGCTTGAGCCCGGCGCGTCAACGGTCAGGGACCCGTCATCAGTCACGAGGACGATGGTGCCACCCAGAGGTGATGCCCAGTATCAGATGGCTGGAAGGGCCCGGACTCGCCGATGTGCGGCCTCGTTCGCGGCTGTCCGGTCCCGTCCGCGGAGCAACGTCCGTTGACAATTCGTTGACACCAACGCCAGAGGCCCTCCCGATCTCTCGATCGGAAGAGCCTCTGACCTGGTACTTCATTTGTAGCGGGGGCAGGATTTGAACCTGCGACCTCTGGGTTATGAGCCGAGCCACTGCGGTCGTCCGGCTGGCTGCTGATGCAGGTCGGCGCGCTAGACTGGACACATCTTCGCAGGTAACGGCCGAAATGGCCGTCCGTCAGCGTTCGCGCTAGTTCGTCGCAGTACGGCAGCGTTCGTTGACCGCTCGTTGACTACGGCTCGAAGGGAAGGGCAGATGGCGTCCGTCCGGGTGCGACCGCGCACCAAGGGTGCGATGTACACCGCGTTGTACCGGGACCCTTCAGGCCGCCAGCGCTCCGCCGGTACATTCACCTCCGAGCGCGCCGCCATCCGCGCGGCCCGCCGGGCGGAGTCATCCGTCGAGACGGGTACATGGATCAGCGCCGCGGCCGGACGCACCACCTTCCGGGAGTACGTCGAGACGACCTGGCTCCCGTCACGCCATGTCGAAGTCTCGACCATGGCCGGCTACCGGTCGTACCTGGATCGCCACTTCCTGCCGTACTTCGGAGACATGCCAATGGTGGAGATCCTGCCTTCCACGGTCCAGGACTGGGTGACCGAGGCGAAGGCGGCTGGCCTGTCGCCGTCGAGCATCCGCAAGTACCACGTGATGCTCCACTCCGTGTTCAAGCGAGCCGTGCGGGACCGGGTCCTCGCATCGAACCCCTGCGAGGGCACCGAACTGCCGAAGGTGATCGCCCGCCGCTCGCGGATCCTCACCCCAGCGGAGTACGAGCAGTTGCTCGCGGAGATTCCGGAGCGGTACCGACTGCTCGTCATCGTGGACATTGAGACCGGGCTCCGCTGGGGGGAACTCATCGCGCTCCGCCCTCGCCACCTCGACCCGGTGAACCGTGCGATCACAGTCGAGCAGACCATCGTCGAGGTCTCGAAGCGCCACTCGCCCACCGGCGAGCGGATGATCGTCAAGGAGTATCCGAAGGACGACGAGCCGCGGACCCTTCGGATCAGCGACTCGCTCGTCCGGGCGATCACCGATCACGTCGAGCGCCACGAGCTGGCCCGAGACGACCTGCTCTTCACCTCGACCGGCAAGCGCGGTGGGAACCCGATCTCGCGGAACACCTTCCGCACGCGCGTGTGGCTCCCCGCGCTCGAGCGGTCCGGTCTCGACTTCAAGGTGCGGATGCACGACCTCCGCCACGCGCACGCCTCGTGGCTACTCGCCGGCGGCGCCGACTTGAAGACGGTCATGGAGCGGATGGGCCACGCACAGATCATGACGACGCAGAGGTACCTGCACACGCTCCCCCACGCAGAGGACGCCGCGCTTGCAGCCTTCGAATCCGTACGAGCCCACCAATCGCGACGCTGAACTCGACATCCCCGAGGCGCTG
This sequence comes from Actinomycetes bacterium, assembly GCA_023460255.1. Taxonomy (GTDB): domain Bacteria; phylum Actinomycetota; class Actinomycetes; order Actinomycetales; family Cellulomonadaceae; genus Actinotalea. Next base: position 2,339 of record JAEWQZ010000025.1, on the reverse strand, counting down.
CTTCGCGCGGGCGCATTCGCGCCGTTGAACGTCGAATACCCTGGCTGACGTGAGACCGACCGATCCGCCAGCCGACTACGCATCGGCCTTGACGGCTCTGGAGTCGCTCACCCCGGCGGTTCAACGGCAGGAGCGATACGACGAGGTTCTCGACGCCGTCGCGGCTCTGCGGCTCGCGGTCGCCAGAGCCTACGAGGGACACCCCGCTCCGCGACGTGGCCGCGGAGGTCGGTCGGCCATCTTGGACCACCTGCGCAACCATCTGGATGAATGGGTCTCGGGCGACGAGCTGGCGGCAGTGTCCGGCATCGGCGAGTGGGCGCGTCGCGTGCGGGAGCTTAGGGTCGAGCTGGGCTACGAGATTGAAGAAGAGCGCGGGCACTATCGGCTTACCGCGGCCGAGCCGAACGACACCCGCAGGGCCCGATGGCAGACGGTAACCGACGTCCGCGAGACCCATGGCTCCCCGAAGGATCGCGCGCGCCGGTTGCTCGAGCGCCTCGTCGGACAGGCGGTTGGGCTCGACGAGCTGGCCAGGGCGGCTCGCGCCAAGGACCCTGAGCGACTCGCTCGCGAGCTCCGAGAGGTCGAGCAGCTTCCGGTCGAGATGCCTGGGGACGCCCCCGACCTCGGAAACGCGGCTGTACGGCTGCCGACCACAAGAGAGGCATTTGGTCTTCCTCCGACGCAGCGCCTCTATGGGGACGGACTGCGAGCGAGAGTCTTCCGCAGGGACGGCCACCGCTGCTCCCACTGCAGACGCGACCATGCCTCTTCCCACTCGACACCCGAGAGCCCGTTCTACCTCCTGGTCCGACACGTCGCCGCTGGTGAGGACGCACTCCCGGAACTTCCCGTTCACAAGCTGACCGACATGGCGCTGCTCGAGACCCGCTGCAACGGGTGCTACGGCCGCTGACTGCCGCCGCAGGTAGCACTGCAATCAGTGTCCCCGGGGCCAGTCGCTCGGTGGCTGATCGAACTGGGCCATCCAGTTCGCGAGACTGATTACGGCCATCGCAGCGACCTGGGGGAACTCCCGGCCCCGGGCGAGCCCGTCGCGGAGATGGGACGTTCCCGCCTCGACACCTGCCTGATCCCCGTTCGCCTCGGACATCGCGATGAGTGTGTGCGCCCTCACGAACCCCTCGGCGACGGGGTCTTTGCCCAAGGAGCCGTCCGTAAAGGTGGACATTGGTGCCGGATTGCCTCTGCTGTACTCCCGCAGCGTGAGCAGTGTGACCCGTTGAGCCAACGTGTCGAGCGTCCGCACCGCCAGGGAGGGATCGGCGATCAGGTCCAGATAGGTTTGGCCCAGGGCCACGTTCGCCGCCTCCGTTTCGCGGTCCCCAGTCGCCGACCGCGTCGTTCTCGCAACCAGAGTCGCGTAGTCCGCTGCCGCATCCGGGCTCTCCCAAGGTGAGCCGTTACTCATGGTCGTCAGCTCCACTGTCTCGACATACGCGTCAAAGTGGATCGCGCAGTGAGTACGTCGGCAGCCCGCGACCGGGTCCTTAGCGTGGCCGCCTGGCTGGCCGAAAGCGAGGAAGGGTCGAGGGGCTGCCGACGACCCGCGTCGCGCGGTCGTGCGGAGACCCCCGCGCGGAACCTCTCGCGCCGCCGACACGGGCGGCTCGTGTCTGCGATCAAGCTCACCCCGATCCGCTTCACGCCCCGGGCCCCGCCACGAACCTCTTGCCGTGTACAACCTCCAGGCTGCGCCGGGGGCCCGCCGCCGAGCCTCGACATGCGTCGCCGCCACCCGTGGACAGCGCGAGGGCCGGCATGCCGGGGGTCACTCGGCTCGCCCTTCGGACTCGGCCCTTGCCCCTGCCGCTTGACGCGCGGCCTCGACCGTTTCCTGGAAGAAGCCGTTCACGTGGTCGTCACCAAGGAGCAGAACGCGATCGAGCAGCAGGTTCGAGCGCTCACAGGAGGTCTCGGATACGAGTGCACAGCCGTGGCAGGCGGCGCGGTTCAGGGCATCCGGGCCCTGGCCGTGGCTCTCCCGACATAGCGGGTCCGACGAGCACCAGTCCGCCGACTCGAGGGCGGCGTAGAGGCTTCTGAGGAGGCGCGGCGCCTCGCCCTGGCGGACGAGCCCACCCAGGGTGCCCTCGGCATCACCGGCGGCCGTGTAGATGAGCACGCCTGCCTGGCTGTTGGGCTCTTGGCGGGCGTACACCCGCTCCCTGAGTGAAGCCGCCGAGTATCCGCTGGAGAACGCCAACTGCCGCATGAGGACGTGAGCGAGGGTGTGAAGCATCACGAGCCGAGGCGTGGCCTCGTCGAGGCGCGAGCCGAAGATCGAGGCACGACGACGCCTCTCCATCTCCCGG
>JAEWQZ010000024.1 GCA_023460255.1 Actinomycetes bacterium | reverse complement strand
ACCGGGCCACCGATCCAGTCCCACCCGGTGGTGCCGTCGACGACCCGCTCGACGGCGAAGTTGACCTCGCTCGCCGCCGCAGCCGCCGCGACCCGCACCTGCGCGGAGACCGTGACGGTGTCACCGGCCTCGTAGGTGCCGAGGAGGTCCAGGCTCACCCCGTCGTGCCCGGCAGCGCGGCCGGTGATGCTCAGCACCTTGTTCGTGCCGTCCAGCGTGTCCGCGATGACGGCGAGCCCGGTCGGGCTGCCGTTCTGCGTCCAGGGCGCGAACGAGTCGTTCTCGTAGTCGTTCTCCACCGTCACGGTGGCCGCACCGGCCGTCGAGACGGGGGCACTGCCGACGACGGGAGCGATGACCACTCCGACGGTCAGAAGCGCCGCTCCGAAAGTTTCGAGGATCCTGGGGCGTCGCATCATCGCTCCTTCGCGCATGGGTGGCCCGGGGGACTGCCGAACAGTAGAGGCAGCCGATCGGCCCGCACAATGACCCCAAAGGGTGAATGAGCAGGCAGAACACCGTTGCGACAAATCGTTACGAGACGTGGTGACGCTCCCATCGGACATTCTGGGACGAACGTCCCGGCCCAGGCCCCAGGGCTACTCGGGCGAGCGCGTCGAAACCGAGACTTTCGCGACTCCCCCGAAACTGGAGCGCGCGAGTATCCGGGGCCACGGAGAGACGCTTCAGGAGGGACCAGGGTGCCCCCTGGATGGGCCGACGAGGTGCCCCCGGCAGGGATCGAACCTGCACTGGACCGGGTTTAAGCCGGCTGCCTCTGCCGATTGGGCTACGGGGGCCCGCGCCGGGCGGTCGGCGCCACCGGTCATCCTGCCAGCGCCCGTGCCCGTGCTGCCGTGCGACCCGTGCCGATCCCACGAGGTTCCGGTCGCTCACGACGACCGGAACCTCGTGGAACCGGGCTCAGGCGGCGCGCAAGCCCGTCGGCCCACCGCCCGCCGCCTCGACGAACGTCGCCCGCGGGTCGTGCAGCCGGCCGAGCGCGACCAGCTCGCGCCGGAAGAAGAGGGCGAGCGTCCAGTCGAGGACGATCCGCACCCTCCGGTCCAGCGTCGGCATCTGCGCCAGGTGGTACGTCCGGTGCAGGAACCACGCGAGCCGCCCCCGCACCTTCACCCCGTAGACCTGCGCGACGCCCTTGCCCAGGCCGAGCGAGGCAACGGTCCCGACGTGCTCGTGCCGGTACGGCCGCGGGGACGCCCCGCGCAGGTGGGCGGCGAGGTTGTCCCCCAGGTGGCGTGCCTGACGCACGGCGTGCTGGGCGCTGGGCGAGCACAGCTCACCGGGGTTCGTGAGGTCCGGCACCGCGGCGCAGTCGCCCGCGGTCCAGACGCCGTCGACGACGACGCCGCCCGCATCCGCCACCTGGAGCGTCGGCAGCGCGCGAACGCGCCCGGCGTCGTCCAGCGGGAGGTCGGTCGCGGCGAGGACCGGGTTCGCCCGCACCCCCGCCGTCCAGACGATGGTCGCCGCGTCGAGCTCGAGCCCGGTGGACGTGACCACGTGCCCGCCCACGCAGGAGGACAGGAAGGTGGCCAGGTGCACCTCGATGCCGCGCCGGCGCAGCTGCTCCAGCGCGTAGCCGCCCATCTCGTCGCCGAGCTCGGGCAGGATCCGCGTCGAGCCCTCGATGAGGACGAACCGCAGGTCCTCCTCGCGCACGCCCTCGTACCGGCCGCCGCGCACGGCGGCGCGGGCCATGTCCTCGACCTCCGCCAGCGCCTCGACGCCCGCGAAGCCGCCCCCGACGAAGACGAAGGTGAGCAGCCGCCGTCGCTGGTCGGCGTCCGAGGTGGACGCGGCGGCGTCGAGCCGGGCGAGCGCATGGTTGCGCAGTGCGATGGCCTCCTCCACGTGCTTGAAGCCGATGCCCTCCTCGGCCAGGCCGGGGATGGGCAGGGTCCGCGACACGGAGCCGAGCGCGACCACGAGGTGGTCGTAGCCGATCTCGTACTCGGGCCCGGCCTCGGGCGCGATCCGCACGGTCCGCTCCGCGTGCCGCACCTGCGTCACGCGGCCGCTGCGCACGTCGACCGCGCGCAGCACCTGACGGTGGGAGACGACGACGTGCCGCGGCTCGAGCGACCCCGCCGCCGCCTCGGGCAGGAACGGCTGGTACGTCATGTACGAGCGCGGGTCGACGACGACGATCGACGCGTCCCGCCGGCCGAGGCGTCGCCGCAGGCGCAGCGCCGTGTACAGGCCGACGTACCCACCGCCGAGGATGACGATGCGGGGGACGGGGCGCGAGGGCGACCCGGCGTGCGGAGCGGGGGCCGGGACGGCGGTCGGGCGGGAGGCGGGTGCTGTCGTCACGATTAACACGGTAGGCGCATGTGAAAACCTTCACAAGCGTCGTTCGCGTGCGGCGAACGCCCACTGGCGAGTCGCCCGCGTCGGGCACAGACTCCGGCGCGTCACCCCTCCGCCCCGCCCGCCGCGCGATCCCACGAGGTATCGGGCGTCCTCAGCGCCCGAAACCTCCTGGGACCGGGCGAGGCATTGGGAGGCGGAGGGCGGGGGGCGCGGCTGGGGCAGGCTGATCAGGCGGTCGCGGCGCGCCAGGCCGTGGCGACGGCGTCGTCCAGCATCACCTCGGTCAGGCGCCCGGTCTGGGTGTTCTGCTGCGAGACGTGATAGCTGCCGACGAGGGTGACCACCGCCCCGTCGGGCCGGGTCAGGGCCACCGTCGCGCCGTGCCCGAAGCGCGCCGCCGGCCGGGGGACCGCCCAGCCGGCGTCCCGAGCGGCGGACAGGAACGTCGCCCAGCCGAACGCGCCGAGAGCGAGTGCCGCGCGCACCTGCGGCAGCAGGTCCAGCTCGCGACGCAGCCACGGGTGGCAGGTGTCCCGCTCGGTCGGCGTCGGCGCGTTGTCGGGTGGGGCGCAGCGGACCGGGGCGACCATCCGGACGCCCACCAGGGCGAGGCCGTCCGCCGCGTCGACGCTCGTGGCCTGGGACGCGAGCCCCGCGCGGTGCAGCGCGGCGACGATCCAGTCCCCGGACCGGTCTCCGGTGAACAGCCGCCCGGTGCGGTTGGCGCCGTGCGCAGCCGGCGCCAGGCCGACGACCAGCAACCGCGGGGCCGGGTCACCGAAGCCGGGCGAGGGCCGTCCCCAGTACGGCTCGCGCACGAAGGCACGGCGCTTGGTCGTCGCGACCTCCTCCCGCCAGGCGACCAGGCGCGGGCACGCCCGGCACACCGACGACGTCGCGGCGAGGGCCGCCAGGTCGGGTGCGGCGGCCGCGAGCGCCACCACGTCGTCGCGGTCGTGCGCGACCGGCGTCGACGGCGTCGCGGGGTCACCCGGCCAGCCCGAGCCCGGGGGCACCGGCGAGACGAACTCCCCGCCGACGCGCGGGTGCGGCAGGAGGGGCGACGCCCCGCCCGACGTCGCGCTCACAGCAGACTCACCGCACGCTCACCGCTCGGCGGCGCTGAGGGTGATGCCGTCGAGGATGTCGTGCTCGGACACCACGACGGTCCGCAGCGCTCCCCCGGCCGCCCCCACGTCGGCCCGCACCCGCGAGACGACATCGGACCACACGAGCGCCCCGGCGCCGATGACGTCGACCCGGCCCGGGTGCATGAACGGCAGCCGCTGGCGCTTGGCGCGCGACATCGCGAGGAGGTCCCGGGACGCGACGAGCACCTTGTCGACCGGGAGCACGGCGCCGTCGATCGCCTCCGGGTCGTACTCGTCGAGGTCCAGCACGTGCGCGGTGACGGTGGTCACCGAGCCCGCGAGGCCGACCAGCGTCGCCGCGCGTCCGAAGGGCACGTCGCGGGCCGCCGTGTCCAGGGCGGCGACGACGTCGGCGCTGGCGGCCGCGATCTCGGCCGGCGTCGGCGGGTCGGAGTGCAGGTGGCGCTCGGTGAGGCGCACGCAGCCGACGTCCATCGAGTGCGAGGCGACCACCGACGTCGTGCCGAGGACCACCTCGGTCGAGCCGCCGCCGATGTCGACGACGAGGAACGGCCCGGGGTGCCGACCCCCGAGCACGCTCGTCGCGCCGCGGAAGGAGAGCGCGGCCTCCTCGGCGCCGTCGATCACCTCGGGCTCGACGCCGAGCGCCGCCCGTACCCCGTCGACGAACTCGGCCCGGTTCTCGGCGTCACGGGTAGCCGAGGTCGCCACGAACCGGATCCGCTCCGCGCCGAGGTCCGCGCAGATCGCGGCGTACCGGCGCGCGGCGTCCAGCGTCCGGTCGAGCGCCTCGGGCGCCAGCCGGCCGGTCCGGTCGACGCCCTGGCCCAGGCGGACGACCTCCATGCGGCGGTCGAGGTCGGTCAGCCGGCCGTCGCCGTCGACGTCGGCCACGAGGAGGCGGATGGAGTTGGTGCCGCAGTCGATGCCGGCCACACGGGTCGCTCGGGTCACGCGGGCAAGCCTGCCATCACAGGATCCACGCCACGACGCGTGGCCGTCAGCACCGGCACACCGTCGGCGACCAGTCGTCGGCGATCAGCGCGAGCGTCTCGTCGCCGAGCGGGTTGACGCCCGGGCCGCGCGCGAGCGCGTGGGCCACCAGCACGTGCAGGCACTTGACGCGGTCGGGCATCCCCCCCGCCGAGACGCCCGCGATCTCCGGGACGTCGTCGAGCTCGGCGCGCCGGGCGAGGTAGTCCTCGTGCGCGCGCCGGTGCGCGGCGGCGAGCGCGTCGTCGGCGGCCAGCCGGTCGTTCATCTCCCGCATGACGCCGACGGCCTCGAGCCGGGAGACGGCGGCCGTGGCCGCGGGGTGGGTGAGGTAGTACGTCGTCGGGAAGGGCGTGCCGTCGGGCAGCCGCGGGGCGGTGCGGACGACGACCGGCCGCCCGCACACGCAGCGCGCGGCCACGCCGACGACGCCGCGCGGCTCCCGTCCGAGCTGGGTGGCGACGACGGCGAGGTCCGCCGCCGTGACGGCCCCCGGGGCTCTCGTCACTCCCCCGCCTCGGTGACCGGCGCCTCGCCCGCGACCTCCAGGGAGTCCCAGACCGTCGTGTACCAGGGCGTCACGGCCCCGCCCACGGGGATCGCCGGCCCGGGCTCGTGGGTGCCTGCGGCAGGCTCGGCCGCCACCTCCTCGGTGACGACCTCCGGGTCGATGACCCGGTAGGCGGTCTCGCCGGGCAGCACGTAGGACAGCCGCTCGCGGGCCTGCGCCGCCACGTAGGCCGGGTCCTGCCACCTGTCGAGCTCCCGGTCGAGGCTCCGCTCCGTCTGCTCGGCGGCGGCGACCTGCGCGGCCAGCGCGTCGAGCTCCGCTCGCTGGGCCAGGTAGGCGCGCACCGTCGGGAAGAGCAGCGTGAACCCCGCGAGGAGCACGACGCCGAGCACGATCGCGCGCACCGACAGGATCCGGGCCAGCCGCGCGGGCCGGGCCTCCGCGGCGTCGGACGCCGTCGGCCGGGCACCACCCCGGTTCGCGGGCGCCGTCGACGCCGTCCGCGTGGGACGACG
>JAEWQZ010000023.1 GCA_023460255.1 Actinomycetes bacterium | reverse complement strand
GTCGTGCGCCTGGCGGCCGACCCGGAGGCCTTCGCCCTCCAGCTGCGCCGGCCCGTGCCGCAGGCGCCGTCGGTCAGCGCGCGCCGGGGCACCGCCTTCCACGCCTGGGTCGAGCGGTACTACGGGTCCGCGGCCCTCGTGGACGTCGACGCGCTGCCGGGCGCCGACGACGACGCCGGGCAGGACGCGGGGCTCGCCGCGCTCCAGGCCCGCTTCCTGGCGAGCGAGTGGGCGTCGCGAACCCCGGTCGCGGTCGAGGTCGACGTGGAGACCCCGGTCGGTGACGTGACGGTGCGCTGCCGGATCGACGCGGTGTTCGCCGAGCCCGACGGGCGGGTGGTGGTGGTGGACTGGAAGACCGGGCCGCCGCCCACCGACCCGGTGGCGGTCCGGGCGCGCGAGCTCCAGCTCGTGGCCTACCGGCTCGCCTGGTCGCGGCGGACGGGCGTGCCGGTCGAGCGCGTGGCCGCGGCATTCGTGCACGTCGCGAGCGGGGAGACGATCTGGTCCACCGCCGACGTCGCCGCGCTCGACGGGGCCCTGGTTCAGGCCGGCTGAGGGCTTCCGTCGTCGGCGGGCTCGTCGTCGTCGGGCTCGTCGTCGGTGACCTCGTCGTCGGGCTCGTCCGCCTCGACCTCGTCCGTCGCCGCCTCGGCCTCGTCCGTCGCCGCCTCGGCCTCGTCCGACTCGGGTGCCCCGTCCTCGGCCACCTGGTCGGTGGCGTCGTCGGTGGCCTCGTCGGCCGGGGCGCCGTCCGCCCACGCCCCCACGGGTGCGGCGACGGTCTCGGCATCCTCCTCGGCAGGCGGCTCGACGGTCTGCTCGGCGAGCTCGGCGAGCATCGCCGCGGCGTCGTCGACGATCGCGGGGTCCTCGGTGTGCACACCGTGCAGCAGCCACCGGGCCAGCGCGAGCTCCCCGGCCAGCAGCGCCCGCTGCTCCAGGTGCGGGTCGCGCAGCTCGGTGCGCCGCATGTTGTACGCCTCGAGGATCGCGTCGACGGCCTCGTGCGGGGCGGCCACGAGCAGCCAGGCGAGGTCGTCGGCGGGGTCGGCGACCTTGGCCTCGGACCAGCCGAGCACCGCCACCGGACGCTCCGCGGAGCACAGGATGTGGTCGGCGGAGAGGTCCCCGTGCACGACGACCGGCCGGAACCGCCACACGGCGACGTCCTCCAGCGCTCGCTCCCAGCGCCGCAGCAGGGTGGCGGGCACGTGACCCGTCCGCGCCGCCTCGTCGACCTCGGCGAGGCGACGCCGTCGGTACTCGTCCGCCTCGTAGACCGGCAGCCCGGCGTCCTCGACGGTCGACGGCGGCAGCTCGTGGATCGCCGCGATCGCCCGCCCGACCTCGGCGGCGAGGCCCGGGCCGGGCCCGAGGTCCTCCAGGTGCAGCGCCCGTCCCGGCAGCTGCGGGTGCACGACGGCGCGGCCGCCCTCCGGCAGCTCGACGGACCCGAAGAGCCGCGGGACGTCGAAGGGCAGCCGGCCCTCGTCGACGTGCGGCGCCAGCCGTTCGAGGAGCGCCGCCTCCGCCTCCAGGGCGGCGCCCGCCGCGGCGTTCTGCGGCGCGCGGACCGCGAACCGACGGCCCTCGGCGTCGATGACGACGGCGGCGTCCACGCCGGAACCCGGGTTGCGCGGGCGGCGGACGTCGACCGCGTCGAGCCCCGGGACGGCGACGGTGGCCAGCGCGGCGAGGGCGAGAGGTGAGCGCACGGCTCCACGCTAGGTGCCCCGCACCGTCGTGGGGAGCAGCGCGTGGGCGTGTCTGAATACGGTGGCCTCGTGCAGATCCTCCCGCTCGCCCGCTCGGTGATCGACCCCGCCGCCCACCGGAGGGCCGACCCCGGCCTCCTCGCGGACGTGTGGGCCGACGCCTCGACGCGTGTCCTGCTCGTCCACGAGGGGCGGCTCCCGCTGGCCGACGGCGGCACGCGGTTGGACCTGCGGGCCCCGCAGGACTTCGCCGACCTGGGCCCCGTCGACCATCCCGGCATCGTCCGGGTGTTCCTCGGCCGCTGCGCCGAGCGCGACTACGTCGCGGCGATCGTCGCGGACCTGCCGGTGCCCCCGACGTCGCTCGAGGGCGTGCCGGCGGCGACGTCGTCGTGGGCGGACGTCACGTGGGGCAGGCTGCGCGACGTCGGGCACGCGCTCGGCGACCGGGACGCGGACCTGGCGACGACTGCCGTCGCGCTCGCCGAGTGGCACGCGCGCCACCCCCGCTGCACCCGTTGCGGCGCGCCCACGCGCCCCGAGCAGGCCGGGTGGGTGCGGCGCTGCGCCGAGGACGGCACCGAGGACTACCCGCGCACCGACGCCGCGGTGATCATGGCCGTCACCGACGACGCCGGGCGGCTCCTGCTCGGGCGGGCGCCGCACTGGCCGCCGCGGCGGTACTCGACGCTGGCGGGGTTCGTGGAGCCCGGCGAATCGCTCGAGACGGCGGTGCGGCGGGAGGTCGCCGAGGAGACCGGCGTCGTCGTCGCGGAGGTGACGTACGTGGCGAGCCAGCCCTGGCCGTTCCCGGCGTCGCTCATGCTCGGCTTCCGGGCGCGCGCGGCGACGACGGACCTCACCGTCGACGGCGACGAGCTGACGGACGCCCGGTGGTTCAGCCGCGACGAGCTGGCCGCGGCCGTGCACGCGGGGGAGGTCCTGCTGCCGATGCGGACCTCGATCGCGCTCGCGCTCATCGAGGAGTGGTTCGGCGGCGACCTGCCGGCGAGCGTCTGAGCCCCCCGTGGGGTCGCGCGGTCAGGGGACCGGCAGGCCGAGGCGCTCCGCCACCTGGCGCAGTGACGGGTTCGTCGCCGCCGTGCCGTCCGGGAACAGGACCGTCGGCACCGTGCGGTTGCCGTCGTTGACCTGCTCGACGAGCTCCGCGGCGGCCGGGTGGTCCTCGATGTCGACCTCGCGGAAGGCCACGCCCGCCTCGTCCAGCTGGGCCTTGAGCCGGCGGCAGTAGCCGCACCACGTGGTGGTGAACATGGTCACGCCGCCCGGGGCGGGGACGAACGATGGGGAAGTCATGGGATGACCGAGCCTACCGGCGGGGCGACGGTCGCGCGCCCCGGCTCCGGGTGAAACCGTCCACCGTCCGCGTCGCCGGGCCCGTCTGGGGACGGCGGGGCCGGGTGTCGGCCCGGGCTGCGAGACTGGTCCCGATGCCAGCCGACCCCCGTTCTGCCGACGCACTCCTGGAGCACCTCGACCCGGACCAGCGCGAGGTCGCGCGCGCCGTCACGGGTCCGGTATGCGTGCTCGCAGGGGCCGGCACCGGCAAGACGCGGGCCATCACGCACCGGATCGCGTACGCCGTCCGCACGGGCACGTACCCGGCCACGAGCGTCCTGGCGGTGACGTTCACCGCCCGCGCGGCGGGGGAGATGCGGACCAGGCTGCGCGAGCTCGGCGTGACCGGAGTGCAGGCCCGGACGTTCCACGCGGCCGCGCTGCGGCAGCTCTCGTACTTCTGGCCGCAGGTGGTGGGCGGCGCGCCGCCGCGCATCCTCGAGCACAAGGCGGCTGCGGTGGCGGAGGCCGCGCGGCGGCTGGAGCTCTCGGTGGACCGCCTCACGGTGCGCGACCTCGCCTCGGAGATCGAGTGGTCGAAGGTCTCCCTCGTGCCCGCCGACGACTACGTGCGCGCCGCGTCGGCGACGGACCGCCCGCCGCCCGCGGGCTTCGACCGGACCACCGTCGCGCGGCTCATCGCGGCGTACGAGGAGGTCAAGGACGGGCAGGGCTTCGTCGACTTCGAGGACGTGCTCGTCATGCTCGGGCACATGCTGGAGAGCCGGCACGACGTCGCCGAGCAGGTGCGTGCGCAGTACCGGCACTTCGTGGTCGACGAGTACCAGGACGTCTCGCCCGCGCAGCAGTACCTGCTCGACCAGTGGCTCGGCGGGCGCCACGAGCTGTGCGTCGTGGGCGACCCCAACCAGACGATCTACTCCTTCACCGGTGCGACCCCGCACCACCTGCTGACCTTCGCCGATCGGCATCCGGGGGCGCGCGTCGTGCGCCTGTCCCGGGACTACCGGTCGACGCCGCAGGTCGTCGACCTGGCGAACCGCGTGCGGGCCGGTGGGCGCCGCGGCCAGGGGGTCGAGCTCGTGGCCCAGCGCCCGGCGGGCCCCCCCGTCGGCTTCACCACCTACGACGACGACGAGGCGGAGGCGCGCGGCGTGGCGGAGCGGATCGGCCGGCTCGTCGCCGCGGGCACGCCGGCCGCCGAGATCGCCGTCCTGTACCGCACGAACGCGCAGTCGGAGGCAGTGGAGCAGGCGCTGGCCGACGCCGGCGTCGGGTACCTCGTGCGCGGCGGCGAGCGGTTCTTCCAGCGCAAGGAGGTCCGCGACGCCCTGGTGCTGCTGCGGGGCACCGCCCGGTCGATGGCCGAGGTGCCGCTCGCGGACGCCGTACGCGACGTGCTGACCAGCGCCGGGTGGAGCCCGGAGCCCCCCGCCGCGCGCGGCGCCGTGCGGGAGCGCTGGGACTCGCTCCAGGCGATCGTCGCGCTCGGCGAGGACCTCGCGCGCGACCCGGAGGCCACCCTCGTCACGCTGGTCGCGGAGCTGGACGAGCGCGCCGCGGCGCAGCACGCGCCCGCCGTCGAGGGAGTCACGCTCGCGTCGCTGCACGCGGCCAAGGGCCTGGAGTGGGACGCGGTCTTCCTCGTCGGGCTCAGCGAGGGCCTCATGCCGATCTCGCTCGCCGAGACCGACGCCGCGGTCGCCGAGGAGCGGCGCCTGCTGTACGTGGGTGTCACGCGGGCGCGGGAGGTGCTGGAGCTGAGCTTCGCGCGGTCCCGCGCACCGGGTGGCCGGGGTGGACGCCGCCGCACGCGCTTCCTCGACGGCATCTGGCCCGACGACGCGGGGACCGGCCGCCGACGCGCCGGTGCCCGCCGCGCTGCCGCGGTCCTCACCGGCGACCACGACCCGGCGCTCTTCGAGGCGCTGCGGGAGTGGCGGCGCTCGGTGTCCGTCGAGGTCGACAAGCCCGCCTACACGGTGCTCGTGGACACGACGCTCGCCGGGATCGCCGAGCTCAAGCCCAGGACGGTGGCCGAGCTGGCCAGGATCCGCGGCATCGGCCCGGCGAAGATCGAGCAGTACGGGCCCACGCTCCTGGCGATCGTGGCTGAGCACGCCTGACGGGCGCCGCCGAGCGCGCCTGACGGGCGCCGCCGAGCGCGCCTGACGGGTCCGGTCGTGCGCCGCG
>JAEWQZ010000022.1 GCA_023460255.1 Actinomycetes bacterium | reverse complement strand
GGCGGTGGCCGCCTCCTCGATGCTCGAGCCGTCCGCGATGGTGACGGCGACGCCGTCGACCGTCACAGCCTGGTCCGCACCCGAGGCCAGGGTGTAGGTGTACGCCTGGCTCGTCGCCGCGAGGGCGTCCTGGACGGCCGTCACGTCGGCGCTGGCCAGGTCGACCGCGATGCGGGAGTTGGCGTCGCCGCCCGCGCCGACCTGGAAGTTCAGCGTGCCCGCGCCGTTGAGCAGCGACGTGCCGTTGAAGTTCGTCGACGCGGCGATCCGGCCGAGCTCCGCGACGAGGGAGTCGGACTCGGTCTTGATGTTGTTGCGCGCCTCGGTGTTGTTCGAGTCGTTCGCGCCCTGGACCGCGAGGTCCCGGACACGCTGCAGGATCGAGTGGACCTCGGTCAGGGCGCCCTCAGCGGTCTGCACGACGGAGATGCCGTCCTGCGCGTTGCGCGCCGCGACCTTCAGACCACCGACCTGGCTGCGCAGGCCCTCGGAGATCGCGAGACCGGCCGCGTCGTCGGCGGCCCGGTTGATCCGGAAGCCCGACGACAGCTTCTCGAGCGACTTGCTCAGGTCGTTCTGCGTGTTGCTCAGGTTGCGGTAGCTGTTGACCGCCGCGATGTTCTGGTTGATCGAGAGACCCATGATCTGCTCCTCCGTGAGTCGGGTCCGCATGAGGCGCCCGTCCATGGGCGACCACCTTCGTGATCGGCCACCGGCGCCCGGACCTGAGGTCTTTGCGCGACCCGCTCAGCCGACCGCGGCGTGGCTGAGCCCGCCGTGCCCCACGGACTGCGCGCCGTCGTGCGATCCCGACCGCTGGTGCGGGACGAAGGCCGCGGCCCCCGTCTGCGCGCTCGTCGCGGCCCGCGCGGCGACCGCCGCGAAGTACGCCCGACGCCGACGCTCGGCGACGCCGTCCGGGCGGGCCGCCGCCGGCACCAGCTCCGGGTCGAGGCTGGCGTTCATGCCGTCCTTGAGCAGGCTCAGCGCCTCGCTGCGCAGCTGGGAGATCCGGGACTGGGTGACCCCGAGCTCGTCGGCGAGCTCCGCCACCGGCCGGTCCTGGAAGAAGAGCTGCTCGACGACGTACCGCAGCCGCTCGGGCAGGCTCTCGACGCCCGCCCCGAGGTAGCGCAGCCGCTCGGCGGCCAGGACGCTCTGCTCGGGCCCGGGGCCCGCGTCGACGACCAGGTCGGTCACCGTCGTGTCGAAGCCGTCGATGCTCAGCAGCTTGGTCTCGGCGTCGCCGCGGGCGGCCTCGACCTCGTCCTCGCCGACGCCCAGCGCCTCGGCCACCTCGGCGCGCGTGGGGAGCCGGCCCAGGTGCGACGTGAGCTCGTCGCTGACCTCCGCGAGCTGGCGGGCCCGGCGCCGCGCACCGCGGGAGAGCCAGTCCATGCCCCGCAGCTCGTCGACCAGTGCGCCGCGGATCCGCAGCGCGGCGTACCGCTCGAAGGGCACCCCCGTCGATGCGTCGTACGCCCGGGACGCCTGCACCAGGGCGAGGGCCCCGGCCGACGCCAGCTCGGCGCGGGAGACGCTCGCCGGCACGCGGCCGAGCATGGCGTTGACGTGGTACCCGACGAGGGGGAGGTGCTCGACGACGAGGGCGTCGGCAACGGCGTTCTGAGGGCTCACGAGAGCAGGCTTCGGCCCGCCTGAAGCAGTCCTTGACTTTCTTCACCCGCCCCAGGAAATCGTTTTCATTCGCCCCCCTGCGACCGCCTCGGACCGCCTATGCCCGATTCGCCCGCGGGGCATTTCCGGACATCACGGCAGGCCAGAGCCGGTCGTGAGATCCTGGTGTGACGACCATCACATCCGCTCCGGGCGTGTCGCCCGCTGGCGTGTCGACCGGAGCGGCTCCGCAACCCGCCCCCGCGAACCAGTAACAATCGTCGGGGGGCAGCCGATCGGCATGGACGACAACGCCTGAGACGAGACCACCGAGGTGCCCACATGAGCCTGAACGAGTTCTCCGGGGTGCTCTGGCGCGAGCGCCAGCTCCTGGAGCTGCTGCTGTTCAAGCTCGAGGAGGAGCAGCTGATCCTCACCAGCGGCAAGACGCAGTGGCTCGGCCACGCGACCCGCGAGGTGGAGAGCGTCCTCGAGCAGATCCGCGGGGCCGAGCTCGGCCGCGCCATCGAGGCCGACGCCGCCGCACGCGAGGTGGGCGTGCCCGAGGGCAGCAGCCTCCTCACCATCGCCGCGCAGGCGCCCGCGCCCTGGCGCGAGCTGCTCACCGAGCACCACCGCGCGTTCGTCGAGCTGACCGAGCAGGTCAACGAGCTCGCCGAGGGCAACCGGGAGCTGCTCGCCACGTCGAGCCGCGCGGCGCAGGAGACGCTGCTCAGCCTCGCCGAGAGCGTCCAGACGTACGACCCGCGCGGGGCCACCAGCGCCGCCACCAGCGGCGCGAGCCTCCTGGACCAGGCCCTCTGACGTGAGCGCGTTCTCCGGGCTGTCCACCGCGCTCTCCTCGCTGATCGCGCAGCGCCAGGCGCTCGAGGTCGCGGGCCAGAACGTGGCCAACGCCAACACCAAGGGCTACACGCGCCAGCGCGTGGAGATGACGTCGGTGCAGGCGCTCTCCGCGCCGTCGATGTTCTCCGCCCAGGTCGGCGCGGGCACCGGTGTGAAGGTCACGGGCATCACGCGGATCGGCGACATCTACCTCGACGCCCGCCTGCGCGCGGAGACCGCGACCGCGTCGTACACGAGGGCCCGGGCCGACGCGCTGGCCCGGCTCGAGACGACGCTGACCGAGCCCAGCGACACCGGCCTCGCCGCGACCCTGGACACCTTCTGGGCCAGCTGGCAGGACGTCGCGAACAACCCCGGCGACAACGCCGCCCGCAAGGTCCTCCTCGGCGCCGCGCAGAACGCCGCCACGCAGATCGCCGACGGCCACCGCGCCGTCGACACCCAGTGGACGCAGGCCCGCGCCGACGCCGACACCCTCGTCACCGAGGTGAACACGACGGCCGACGCCGTCGCGCACCTCAACGAGCGGATCCGCTCCGTCCTCGTCTCCGGCGGCTCCGCCAACGAGCTGATGGACCAGCGCGACCAGCTCGTCACCACTCTCTCCGGCCTCGTCGGGGCGCAGGCCCGCGTCCGCGACGACGGCACCGTCGACGTCATGGTCGGCGGGAACGCCCTCGTCCGCGGCGTGGAGAGCCACCACCTCGCGGTGACGGGCTCGCGGCTCATGCAGGAGGGCATCGACCCCGCGGGCGACCCCGTCCGCCTCGTCTGGCAGGGCGCCGGCACCCCCGTCGCCCTCGACGGCGGGCGGCTGGCCGCCTCCCTCGAGACGCTCGCCACGACCGACGACGGCGGCATCCTCGCCCGCGCTGCGGAACGCTGGGACGCGATCGCCCAGTCGCTCGCGGACACCGTCAACGGTGTGCACCGGACGGCCGCCACGACGACCGGGGCCACCGGCATCGACTTCTTCGCCTTCGGTCCCGGCACGTCGCCCGCTCGCGGGCTGACCGTCGCCGTCACCGCCGACCAGGTCGCCGCCGGCGCCGTCGGCAGCGGGGCGTACGACGGGTCGAAGGCCGACGAGATCTCCCGCCTGGCGTCCGCCCCCGGCGGGGCCGACGCGCTGTGGCGCGACTTCGTCGTCGACCAGGGGGTGCGCACGCGCAGCGCGGCGCAGCGCGCGAGCGTCACCGAGGCCTCACGTTCGACGGCCGAGAACCTTCAACTCGCCTCGGCCAGCGTCGATCTGGATGAGGAGACGGTGAGCATGCTGGCCTACCAGCGGGCGTACGAGGGCGCAGCCCGGGTGATGACCGCGATCGACGAGATGCTCGACGTCCTCATCAACCGCACGGGCGTGGTCGGGAGGTAGTGGTGATCGGGCGCGTGACGCACCAGACGGTCCAGCGATCCACCCTGGCCAACCTGCAGCAGAACCTCTCGCGGATGTCGGACCTCCAGGGCCGGCTCTCCGGCGGCAAGGTCATCACCAAGCCGTCCGACGACCCCGCCGGCACCTCCAGCGCCCTGCGCCTGCGCGCGGACGTGCGCGCCACCGAGCAGTACGCGCGCAACGCCGCGGACGGCGTCGGCTGGCTGACCACCGTGGACTCGTCGCTCCAGCGCGCCGTCGCGAACATGCAGCAGGTGCGCAACCTGACGGTGCAGGGGGCCAACACGGGCACCGCGAGCGCGGTGACCCGCGAGGCGATCGCGACGGAGCTCGAGGGGCTGCGCGACGCGCTGCTCGAGCAGGCCAACACCACCTACCTCGGGCGCTCGGTCTACGCCGGCACGTCCGTCGGCCGCGCCTACGACCCGACGACGTACGCCTGGTCCGGCGTCCCCGGCGACGCCGTCGCGCGGCGCGTCGGCCCGGAGAGCACCGTGCGCGCGGACAGCAGCGGCGCCGACGTGTTCGGCGAGGGCGCGACCTCCGTGTTTGCCCTCATCGACACCATCGCCGCGGAGGTCCGCGGCGGCGGGAACGTGAGCCCGCGCCTGACCGAGCTCGACGCGCGGCTCCAGACGATGCTCGGCGAGCTCGCCGACGTCGGCACCCGCTACAAGCAGCTCGAGACGTCCCAGAAGGCAGCGGAGGCCGCCCGCGCCGACGCGAAGGGCCAGCTGTCCGCGATCGAGGACATGGACCTCGCGGAGACCCTCGTGGAGATCCAGGCCCAGGAGGTCGCGTACCAGGCCGCGCTCGGCGCGACGGCTCGCGTCCTCCAGCCGAGTCTGCTGGACTTCCTCCGATGAGCGTGATGGTGGCGGTGGGACCGTCGGCGGCTGCCGTGCAGCCCGTGCCCGAGACG
>JAEWQZ010000021.1 GCA_023460255.1 Actinomycetes bacterium | reverse complement strand
CGCCGAGGCTGCGGCGGCGCCTGCGCACCACGGCCCCGGCGGGCACCGCACTCGCGTTCGCCGACGACGTCGTGCAGTACCGCGACGAGGACGGCGAGGTGCACGAGGTGCGCTTCGACGAGTGCGTCGGCGTCGGCGTCGGGCCGCGCGGGGGGCGGCTGCTGTTCGGCCGGCGCGGGTGCTTCGTCTGGGTCGACCCGCGGGAGTTCCGCGGCGCCCGCGCCGTCGTGCGGGCGATCGACGAGCGGCTGCCGGCGGGCCTGCACTTCCCGCTGACCTGACGGGCGGCCCGGCGGCAGCACCGGCGTCGACGCGTCAGCGCGTGGGCCGAGGGCCGAAGACCGCGGTGCCCACCCGCACGACCGTCGCCCCCTCGGCCACGGCGAGCTCCAGGTCGGTGCTCATGCCCATCGAGAGCTCCCGCGCACCGGGCGCGTCCAGCACGGCGGCGTCGCGGACCTCGCGCAGCCGCGCGTACCCCGCCCGGACGGCGTCGACGTCGGGGGAGTTCAGGCCGACCGTCATGAACCCGACGAGGCGCAGCCGCGGCAGGGAGGACACCCGGCGTGCGAGCTCGGCGGCGTCGGCGGGGGTCACGCCGGACTTCGTGGTCTCGCCCGAGACGTTGACCTGCACCATCACGTCGAGGTCGCGGCCCAGGGCGGCGCAGCGTCGGTCGAGGCGCTCGGCGAGCGGGAACGAGTCGACGGACTGAACGCAGGTCACCCGCGGGCGGTCGGGGTGGACGACCTGTGCCACCTTGTTGGACTGCAGGTGGCCGATGACGTGGATCTGGACCGTCCGCCCCGCGAGGGCCGCGGCGTGCCCGACGAGCTCCTGGACGCGGTTCTCCCCGAGCAGGGTCGCGCCGGCGTCGACGGCGGCGCGGACGACGTCGTCCGGCAGCGTCTTGGTGGCGAGCAGGACCCGCACGTCGGCCGGGTCGCGACCCGCCGCCGTGGCGGCGTCCGCGACGCGCGTGCGGACGGCGGCGATGCGCTCGCCGACCTCGCTCACCGTGGCCACGAGGGGACCATAGCGACCCTGCGGCACCTGCCGGTGGGCGTCTCGGTACTCTCGCCGCGTGGTTGTTCGGGACGAGGTGCTCGCGATGCTCGCCGCGCGCGTGGCGGCGCTCGCGCGCCCGGCTCTGGTGGCGATCGACGGCGTCGACGGCGCGGGCAAGACGGTCCTCGCGGACGACCTCGCCGTCGTGCTGCGGGGGGGCGGCGTGCCGGTGGTGCGCGTCGGCATCGACGGGTTCCACCGGCCGCGCGCGGACCGGTACCGGCGGGGGCGCGGGTCGCCGGAGGGCTACTTCCTCGACTCGTTCGACCTGGTGGCGCTGCGCGAGTGCGTCCTCGACCCGGTGCGGCGAGGCACGGGGGCGGTGCGCACGGCGGCGTTCGACTACCGCACGGACCGGCCGGTCGAGCCGGGCCCGGGGGTGCCGGTGCACGGCGTCGTCGTGCTGCTCGACGGGGTCTTCCTGCACCGCGACGAGCTGGCCGGCGCGTGGGACCTGTCGGTCTTCCTCCGGGCGCCCTTCGAGGTCACCGTGGACCGGATGGGGGCGCGCGACGGGACGCCGCGGGCCGTCGACGACCCGCACAGCGTCCGCTACGTCGAGGGGCAGCGCCACTACCTGGCGCGGTGCCGGCCGGAGGAGCGGGCGGACGTCGTCCTCGACGTCACCGACGTCACGGCGCCGGTGGTGGTCTCCGGGCTCGGCTGATCCGGGTCCCGCCGGGGTGGTCCCTGATCCGCCCGGCCCCGCGATGCGGCAGGCTGGTGGCCCGTGAACACGGTGCTGAACGTCGTCTGGCTCGTCCTGGCGGGCTTCTGGCTCGCCCTCGGCTACGTGGTGGCCGGGATCATCTCGATGGTCCTCATCGTCACGATCCCGTTCGGCATCGCGTCGTTCCGGATGGCGTCGTACGCGTTGTGGCCCTTCGGCCGGACAGTCGTCGACAAGCCCGGGGCCGGGGCCTGGTCGACGATCGGGAACGTCGTGTGGATCCTCGTCGCCGGGTGGTGGCTCGCGCTCGAGCACCTGGTCACCGGCGTGCTGCTCTGCCTGACGATCATCGGCATCCCGCTCGGCATCGGCTCGCTGAAGATGATCCCCGTCTCGCTCGTGCCGCTCGGCAAGGAGATCGTGCCCACCGGCTCGGGCCGGTGACGGCGCTCAGCCGCGGGCGATGTCCGCGACGACGGCCCTCGTGAGCGCGATGAGGTCCGCGGGCGCCAGGCCGACGTCGAGGCCGCGGCGGCCCCCCGACACGTAGACGGCGTCATAGAGCTCGACGGTCTCGTCGACGACCGTCGGGTGGGCGGTCTTCTGGCCCAGCGGTGAGATGCCGCCTACCACGTACCCGGTGGCCCGTTCCGCGTCCGCCGGCCGGGCCATGACCGCCCGCTTCCCGCCGACCGCCGCCGCGAGGGCCTTGAGGTCGAGCGTGGTCGTGACCGGCACGACGGCGACGGTCAGGGTGCCGTCCACCTCGGCGAGCAGCGTCTTGAAGACCTGGTCGGGCGGGAGGCCCAGAGCCCCGGCGGCCTCGAACCCGTACCCGGCCGGGGTGGCCGGGTCGTGGTCGTACGTGTGCACGGTGTGCGGGACGCCGCCACGGGTCAGGGCGACGAGCGCCGGCGTTCCGGTCGGGGCGTGCTTGGCCACGGGGAGAGGGTACGAGGCGGGCGCGCCGGGCCTCAGAGGCGTCCGGCGGCCGTCACGACCAGGACCGGCTCGCCCGCCTCGTCGCTCGCGGCCAGGTCGACCTCGGCGTCGATCCGCCAGTCGTGGTCGCCGACGGGGTCGTCGAGCAGCTGCCGGACGGCCCAGCGCC
>JAEWQZ010000020.1 GCA_023460255.1 Actinomycetes bacterium | reverse complement strand
CCTGTCCCGTGGACAGGTCGAGGGCCGCGACGTCGACCGCCTGGAGCGTGAGCACCCCGTCGGCGACCCGGTGCGCCCACGGGCCGAAGACGCCGTCCGGCAACATGCCCGGCTCACCGGTGAAGGTCCAGGCCACGCGCCCCTCCGCCGGCGCCCAGCGCACGGCCCCGAGGGCGCCGTCGGCGAGCACGTACGCGACCACCACGTCCTGGTCCACGCCCTGCTGGAGGAGGAAGGACCCGGGCAGGTCGAGCGTGTCGACGACGACGCCCGTCACCGGGTCCACGGCGACGACGGGCGTCGACGAGCCCGCCACCGGCAGCCCGCGCGCGTAGTTCGCCGCCGGCACGCAGACCACGAGCCGCACGGGGGTCGCGGGAGGGACGGCCCCAACGGACCCGGTCGACCCCGTGGCCCCCTCGGTACCCGCGGAGACAGCCGCGCAGCCCTCGCCCTCGCCACGCTCCCAGACGACCTGGCCGGTGCGCGCGTCCACGCCCCGGAGGCCGCCCTGCCCCTCGTCGTCGGCGAGCACCAGGACGCCGTCCGCGGCCGCGACCGTCCAGCCGGCCTGCCCCGTCCACGCGGGCTCGAGGGGGCCGTCGAGGGAGGGCAGCACCCAGCCGAGCGCGTCGAGGTCCGCGCGCCGGTCCGCCGCCTGGCGTTGCTGCGACACGGAGACGACGACGGCCACCGTGAGGAGAACCAGCCCGAGCGCAGCGACGACGAGGACCACGGCGCGCCGGCTGCCGCGGGCGGCGGGCCCGTCCGCCGGCCCCGCCTCCTGCAGCGGTTCGTCGAGCTCCACGGGCACCGGGTGGTCGCCGCGCACGTCAGCCTCCCGAGACGCTGAGCTCGGCCTCGCGCAGCCCGGCGCGGAAGGTCTCGTCGAGGTCCCGGGAGGCCAGCCAGCCGTCGGGCACGACCGGCCGCCGCGGCGAGCCCGCGCGGCCCCGCTGGCCCTCCGCCGCCGCACCGGGGTACGGCTGGTCGAGGTCCAGCCGGGCGAGCAGGGCGTCCAGGTGCCCCAGGCTCTCGACAAGACCCAGCTCGCGCCGCAGCTCCCCGCCCACCGCGTACCCCTTGAGGTACCAGGCCATGTGCTTGCGCATCTCGCGCAGTGCGCGTCCCTCCTCGCCGAACTCATCCACCATGAGCTCCGCGTGCCGGCGGATCGCCGCGGCGACCTCCCGCAGCCCCGGCAGCACCCGCACGTCCGACCCCGCGAAGGCCGCCGCGAGGTCCGCGAACAGCCACGGGCGGCCCTGGCAGCCGCGTCCGACGACGACGCCGTCGCACCCGGTCTCGCGCACCATCGCGAGCGCGTCCTCCGCGGACCAGATGTCGCCGTTGCCGAGCACCGGGATCGACGTGACGGCCTCCTTCAGCCGCGCGATCGCGGGCCAGTCCGCCGTGCCCGAGTAGTAGTCGGCGGCGGTGCGGGCGTGCAGGGCCACGGCCGCCACGCCGGCGTCCTCGGCGATCCGCCCGGCATCGAGGTAGGTGAGGTGGTCCTCGTCGACGCCCTTGCGCATCTTCACGGTGACGGGCACGCCGTGCGGCTCGGCGGCCCCCACGGCCGCCCGCACGATGGCGGCGAAGAGGTCCCGCTTCCAGGGCAGCACGGCGCCGCCGCCGCGCCGGGTGACCTTGGGCACGGGGCAGCCGAAGTTGAGATCGACGTGGTCGGCGCGGTCCTCCTCGGCGAGCATCCGCACCGCCGCCCCGACCGTCGCCGGGTCGACGCCGTACACCTGCACCGACCTCGGGCGCTCGTCGGGGTCGTGCCGGATGATCCGCATCGACTCGGCCGTGCGCTCGACCAGCGCGCGGGAGGTGACCATCTCGGCGACGTACAGCCCGGCGCCGTGCTCGCGGCACAGCCGCCGGAACGCGCGGTTGGTCACCCCGGCCATGGGCGCGAGCACCACGGGGGTGTCCACGGCGATGGGGCCGATGCGCAATGTCACGCGGCGATTCTCCACCACGAGCCGGGCCCCCGGACCCCTGTCCCATGTGCCGTCCCCGATGCGCCAGGTACGGTACCTACGGCACCGTAACCAAGGGAAGGCGCGCGGCAATGCCCACCTCTCGCTGGCCGGACCGGCCGCTCCCCCGTGTCATCCAGGGCGGCATGGGCGTCGCCGTGTCGTCCTGGCGCCTCGCATCCGAGGTGGCCCGCGCGGGCGGCCTCGGCGTGGTCTCGGCGACCGCGCTCGACCTCGTCCTCGTCCGCCGCCTGGCGGACGGTGACCCGGACGGCGCGATGCGTCGCGCCCTGGCCGCGTTCCCGTACCGCGGCGCGGCGCAGGAGGCACTCGACGCGTACTTCGTGCCCGGCGGCCGCGCGCCGGGGCAGCCGTACCCGCGCGCGCCGAAGGCGTCGATGCGGCCGAGCGCCGAGGACCAGCGGTTGGCCGTGCTCGCCTCCTTCGCCGAGGTGTGGCTCGCCAAGGAGGGGCACGACGGGCTCGTCGGCGCCAACTACCTCGAGAAGATCCAGATGGCGACCCCCGCGGCCGTGTACGGCGCCATGCTCGCGGGCGTCGACGTGGTGCTGGTCGGCGCCGGCATCCCGCGCGCGATCCCGCGGCTGCTCGACGACCTGACTACGCACCACCGCGCCGAGCTGCCGGTGGACGTCCTGGGCTCGTCCGAGCCGCACCAGGTCCGTCTCGACGCCACCGAGCTGTTCGACGACGCGCCGGTGCCGGTGCGGCGCCCCGCCCTGGTCGCGATCGTCTCCGCCGACATCCTCGCCGCGCACCTCGCCAAGGACGAGGCCACGCGGCCCGACGGCTTCGTCGTCGAGGGCCCCACCGCGGGCGGGCACAACGCGCCGCCGCGCGGCAAGCCGGTGTTCGACGAGATCGGCCAGCCTGTCTTCGGCACCCGGGACGAGGCGGACCTCACCCGCGTCGCCGCCGCGGGGCTGCCGTTCTGGCTGGCCGGCGGGCGCGGCACCCCGGATGCGCTC
>JAEWQZ010000019.1 GCA_023460255.1 Actinomycetes bacterium | reverse complement strand
GGCCTCGGGCGCCCCCTGGCCGGTGTCCCGGCAGGCGGCGAGGCAGCCGATCGGCGTCGGGACGGCGTCGACCGACAGCCGCTGCAGCGCGCAGGCGGCGGCCAGCGCCTCGGGCATCGCGACCTGCGTCAGGACGACGGCGGCCGCGGGCAGCTCCCCGGCCATCGGCTAGAGCGCGCCCTTCGTCGAGGGCACGCCCTGCACGCGCGGGTCCGGCTCGACGGCGGCCCGCAGGGCGCGGGCGAGCGCCTTGAACTGCGCCTCGACGACGTGGTGCGGGTCCCGCCCGGCGAGCACCCGCATGTGGATGCAGATGCCCGCGTGGTGCGCGATCGACTCCAGCACGTGGCGGGTCAGCGACCCCGTGAAGTGCCCGCCGATGAGGTGGTACTCCTGACCCGCCGGCTCCCCGCGGTGCACGAGGTAGGGCCGCCCCGAGACGTCGACGACGGCCTGGGCGAGCGCCTCGTCCAACGGGACGAGGGCGTCGCCGAAGCGTGCGATCCCGGTCTTGTCGCCGAGCGCCTGGCGCAGGGCCTGACCGAGGCAGATCGCGACGTCCTCGACGGTGTGGTGGGCGTCGACGTGGGTGTCCCCCGTGGCGCGCACGGTCAGGTCCATGAGCGAGTGCTTGCCGAGCGCCGTGAGCATGTGGTCGTAGAAGGGCACGGTCGTGGAGATCTCCGTGCGGCCCGACCCGTCCAGGTCGAGCTCGACGAGCACGTCGGACTCCGACGTCGTGCGTTGCACGCGTCCGGTGCGACCCATGTCATCCTCCTCGCGGCGCCTGGTGCCGCGCGTACTCTCTCACGACCGGCGGCCGGCGCGCGGGAGGTGGGCTCACTCCCCCCGCGGTGCGGGGTGTGCGATGTCGCCTGCGTCGCCGTAGCGGACCACGTCGATGCCGCGCGCGCGGGCGGCCTCGACGAGCGGCACCATGGTCAGGTGGCGCAGCCGCGAGCCGATCGGCATCGTGTGCGCTCCCGCCGGAGCCGAGACCTCGAGGTCGTAGACCCGGACGTAGCCCTGCCGGCGCGCTGCCGCGTCGATCCGCAGCACCTCACCCGGCCGGACGAGGAAGCCGTCTGTGCCGTTGCGCCCCGCGAACACGCGCAGGCCGTCGGGCTCGTCGGCGAACTCGACGAAGGACCACGGCTGGTACCACGGCGCGAGAGGCTTGCGGGCGGTCGACACCAGGCCGCCGACGCCGACGAGGGCCAGGCCCGCGAACAGGACGACGGCGGGCAGCTCGATCGCCCCCCACAGGCGCACGACGTACGGCATCCCGCCGGCGAGCTCCCAGACGACGAGGGCGAGCCCGGCCGCGGTGATCAGCCCGTGGACCACGTAGCCCCCGAGGCGGGGGTGCGTGCGGTCGCGGCGGCTCTTCGCGACGAGGATGCCCGGCGTCGGGCGGAGGACGGGGACCTGCTCGATGCTCATGGCCCCGGACGGTACCGACGCCGCGTGCCCCCGCGCGGGCGCTTCGGGCCTGGGCAGGCGGACTTCACCCGCGTGTGACGTCCGCCAGCGTCTCGCGGAACCGCGCCATCTCGTCGGGCGTGCCCACCGACACGCGGAGCCAGCCCTCGGGCCCGACCTCGCGGACGAGCACACCCCTGTCGAGCAGCCCCTGCCAGACCGCGTGCCGGTCGTCGAACGTCCCGAACAGCACGAAGTTCGCGTCGGAGTCGGCGACCCGCCAACCCAGGGCGCGCAACCAGTCGACGAGCGCGTCGCGCTCGGCCCGCAGCCCTGCCACCTGGGCCATCAGCTCGGCCGAGTGCGCGAGCGCGGTCCGCGCCACCGCCTGGGTCACCGCCGAGAGGTGGTACGGGAGCCGCACCACCCGCAGGGCGTCGACGAGCGCCGGCGCGGCGGCGAGGTAGCCGATCCGTGCCCCGGCCATGCCGAAGGCCTTCGACATCGTGCGCGTGACCGCCAGGTTCGGGTGTCCGGCGAGCATCTCCAGCGCCGACGGCGTGCCGTCCCGGCGGAACTCGCCGTACGCCTCGTCGACGACGACGACGCACCCGCCGGGTACGCGGTCCGCCGCGCCGAGGACCACCTCGACGGTCGAGCGGTCGAGAACCGTCCCCGTGGGGTTGTTGGGGCTCGCGAGCAGCACGACCGAGGGCGCGTGCTCGTCGATCGCCGCGGCGGCGTGCGCCGGGTCGATGGTGAAGTCGTCCTCGCGCCGTCCCACGACCCACCGCGTGGCGGTGTCCCGCGCGTACTCCGGGTACATCGAGTAGGTCGGCGCGAACGACAGCGCTGTCCGGCCCGGCCCGCCGAAGGCCTGGAGCAGGTGCAGCATCACCTCGTTGGACCCGTTCGCCGCCCACACCTGCTCGACGTCGAGCGCGACCCCGGACTCGGCGAGCAGGTAGCTCGCCAGGTCCGCCCGGAGTGCGCGGAACTCGCGGTCCGGGTACCTGTTGAGGCCCCGGGCCGCCTCGGCGACCGCAGCGGCGATGTCGGCGACGACGCGCTCGGACGGTGGGTAGGGGTTCTCGTTGACGTTGAGCACCACGGGGACCGCGAGCTGCGGCGCGCCGTACGGCTCGAGACCGGCGAGGTCCGCGCGCAGCGGCAGCCGGGCACCGTCGGCGGGGCGGGCAGGCAGGGCGGGCTCGGGCACGCGCCGATGCTAGCGACGCCCGAGCGCCCACCGCCCCCGGGTATCGGTGCGCGGTCCGCTCGGCGTCGGCTCAGGCCGTCGCCGTCGCCGGCGGCCCCAGCCGCAGGACGCGCCGGTCGCCGTCGGGCTCGAAGCCGACGGCCGCGAGGTAGGCGGACGACGCCGCCATCGCCGGGGAGGCGACGACGCGGCGCGCACCCATCTGCGCGAACGGTCCGTCGGCGGCGAAGACGAACTCGCCGGGCGTGAAGTCCCGGTAGGGGGGCAGCACGTAGTCCAGGACCACCTGCTGCTCGTCGGGGGCGTCACCGGCGCGCGACAGCACGACGCCGACCACCTCGTCCCCGCTCGTGACCAGGAACGCGTGCTCGGCCTGGGCCAGGAGGTCCTCGGCGGGAGGGTTGAACCGCCCCACGTCCTCGGCGTGACGGCGCAGCAGGCGCGCCAGGAACGCCTCGTCGACCCCGACCCGCACGACGTCGTACGCCCGGGCGTCGTGCCGCTGGCGGACCATGCGCCAGATGACCGTCAGGTTGATCGCGACGAGCACGACGTTCATCGCGACCATGGGCCACACGGCGAGGGCTGCGTTGTAGCCGACGAGCACGGCCGAGGCAGCCGAGTTGAGCACGCGCAGCCGCATCACCCGGGTCTGGAGCAGCGAGATGACGAGCAGCGCGGATCCGGACCAGCCGATGATCTCGAGGACGGGCATGCCCCGATGCTAGGCGCGCGCCGCACTCACCCGGCATCCGGCGACGGTGCCTCCGCGAGCACGACGTCCTCCGTCCAGTCGACGAGGTCCTCGAGCAGCCACTCGGACCGGAAGACGTCGTTGTGCCGGGCACCGTGCGGGTACTCGGCGACGACCGGGTGCCCGCTGGACTCGAGCGCCGTCGCCATGTCCTGGGTGAAGCTCTCCGGCACGAGCTCGTCGACGTCCCCGTGGACGAGCAGGACCGGGACCTCGGGCCGCTCGCCCGCCCAGGTCAGGGGGTTCCCGTCCCGCCACGCCTCCGGGTCGTCCTCGTGCGGGACGCCGAAGAGGTGCTCGCCGATCGACGTGCTGTGCACGTCGTAGGGGCCGGCCAGGCCCACGATCGCGTCGGCCGCATGCGGCTCGTAGGGGCAGGTCACGTCGGTGCGCAGCGGCTGAAGGCCGGCGAGCATCGCCAGGTTCGCCCCGGCGGAGTGACCGACGACGACCACGGGGACGCCCGGGGCCTTGGCAGCCGCGAACGCCACGGCGCAGGCGACCTGCTCCACCGGGCGCGGGTAGAACGTCTGCGTCCCCTCGTGACCGTAGGTGATCGTGACCGCCGCGAAGCCGCGGGTGGCCAGGTCGCGGCCCAGCGGCCCGAACCCGGTGGGATCGGCGGCGGTGAACCCGCCGCCCGGGACCAGCAGGAAGATCGCCGGGGGGTCCCCGTCGGGCAGCGCGACGGTGGCCGACAGGCCCGGCAGGTACTCGCCGGCCGCCGGGGTGCCGGAGGTCCCCGGTGCGGCGGTGGGGGAACCGCTGTCGCAGCCGGCGAGGAGCGCGACGAACCCGAGTGCCAGCGCGGCGCGCGCGCGGGGGCGGTTCCGGTGGCCGGCTCGCGCGTTCACGGCCATGAGCATGGCAGAACCGCTCCCACGCAGGCACGGCTTTCGTGCGGGTCAGACCCCGGCGACGAGGTCCGTCACCCACCCGGCGATGATCGCCGAGACAACCGGCGGCCGGATGACGTCGATGTGGTCCGCCCCCGCGACGGTCTCGACGGCCACCGGGTGCCCCTCGGCCTCGAGGTCGGCTGCGAAGGCCGTCGTGAACCACATCGGCGTGTTGTCGTCGGCGTCGCCGTGCACGAGCAGGAAGGGCAGCTCAGGCCGCTCGGCCACGTAGGTGTGGGGGTCCGACTCCGTCCACCCAGCGGGCTCCGCGTCCGGGCCGAGCAGGCCGGCGGGACGGAACCGTGCCGTGTCGTACGGCCCCGCGAGGCCGACGACCGCGTCCGCCGCCCGAGCCGGGTACGGGCACCCGGGGTCGGCGGGCCACTCGGGCACCAGGCCGACGAGCGCGGCGAGGTGGGCCCCCGCCGAGTGCCCCACGACGACGACCGGCACGTCGGGGACCTGCTGGGCGGCGAAGGAGATCCCGCACGCGATGTCGTGCACGGCGGCCGGGTGGTACGCCCCGGCATCCGCGGTCCCGTAGGTGATGGTGACCGCGGCCAGCCCGCGGGTGGCGAGGTCCGCGCCGAGCTCGACGAAGCCCGTCGGGTCCGAGACCTCCCACGAGCCGCCCGGCACCAGCACGACCACGGCGGCCGGGTCGTCCGGCACGGCCACGGTCACGGGCAGCCCCGCCAGGAACTCGCCCTCGGCGGGCTCGCCCTCGTCCCGCGCGAAGGAGATGATCCCGCGCGCGAGCTCCTCGGGCCCGGTCCGACGCTCGCCCTCCCCGGACGCCGCTGCACCGTCGTCGTTCGCGCACCCCGCCAGGGAGCCGGCGAGCGCGAGCCCGAGAACCCCGGTGAGCACGCGGGCGGTCGCCGCACCCGCGGCCGGGCCGTGGGGCCCTGGGCGCTCCCGCGGGGCGACGCCGTCGGCGGAGCGGGACACGGGTCCACCC
>JAEWQZ010000018.1 GCA_023460255.1 Actinomycetes bacterium | reverse complement strand
GGGCCGGGGACGTCACCACGGTGAGCACCCGCCTCCCGGCGGGGCCGGGTGGGGTCAGCCGGCCTTCCTGATCGCCGCCCGCCGGGCCTGCGCGGCGGCCCCCCGGGTGGCCCCGCCGCGGCTGCGCATCTGCACGCCGGACTCGGCCAGCACGCCGTGCACGAAGCCGTAGGACCGTCCGATGTCCTCGGCCATCGCGCGGATGCTCTCGCCCCGCTGGTACCTGTCCACGAGGGTGGCGGCGAGGTCCTTGCGGCCCTCACCGGTGATCCGGGAGCCCTTGGGCAGCCTGTCGCTCATGAGTCGTCCTCCTGTGTGGGGGCGTGGTGGTCACGCGAGCGAGATGAGGTCCGCGTAACTCTCGTTCCACAGATCTTCATCCCCGTCGGGCAGGAGCACCACTCGGTCAGGACCTAGATTTTCCACGGCACCTTCGTCGTGTGTCACCAGGACTACTGCCCCTTCATACCGCCGAAGCGCGTCGAGCACCTCGGCGCGGCTCGCCGGGTCGAGGTTGTTCGTCGGCTCGTCGAGCAGGAGGACGTTGGCCGCCGACACCACCAGCGTCGCGAGCGCGAGCCGCGTCTTCTCCCCGCCGGAGAGCACCCCGACGGGCTTGTCGGCATCGTCGCCGGAGAAGAGGAACGAGCCCAGGACCGAGCGGACCTGCGTGTCCGGGAGGTCCGGCGCCGCGTGCCGCATGTTCTCCACCACCGTGGCCGCCGTGTCGAGCGTCTCGTGCTCCTGGGCGTAGTACCCGAGCTTCAGCCCGTGCCCGGGGACGACCGTGCCCGTGTCGGGCGGCTCGATCCCCGCGAGCAGGCGCAGCAGCGTCGTCTTGCCGGCGCCGTTGAGGCCCAGCACGACGACGCGGCTCCCCCGGTCCACGGCGAGGTCGACGTCCGTGAACACCTCGAGCGACCCGTAGGACTTGCTCAGGCCGGTGGCCGTCAGCGGCGTCCGCCCGCACGGCGCCGGCGTCGGGAACCGCAGCTTGGCCACCTTGTCCGCAGCCCGCTCCGCCTCCAGCCCCGAGAGCAGCCGCTCGGCGCGTCGGGCCATGTTCTGGGCCGCGACGGCCTTCGTCGCCTTCGCTCGCATCCGGTCCGCCTGGGCCATCAGGGCGGCGGCCTTCTTCTCCGCGTTCGCCCGCTCCCGCTTGCGCCGCCGCTCGTCGGTCTCGCGCTGGAGCAGGTACGCGTCCCAGCCGAGGTTGTACTGGTCGAGCTCGGCCCGGTTCGCGTCCAGGTGGAAGACCTTGTTCACGGTGGTGCGGACCAGGCCCACGTCGTGGCTGATCACGAGGAACCCGCCCGGGTAGGCGGCGAGGAAGTCCCGCAGCCACACCACGGAGTCGGCGTCCAGGTGGTTCGTGGGTTCGTCGAGCAGCAGCGTGTCCGCGCCGGAGAACAGGATCCGCGCGAGCTCGACACGGCGCCGCTGGCCGCCGGACAGGGTGCGCAGCGGCTGGCGCAGGACGCGGTCGTCCAGCCCGAGGTTCGCCGCGATCCGCGCCGCCTCGCTCTCCGCCGAGTAGCCGCCGGCCGCGGTGAACCGGGCCTCGAGCCGGGCGTACCGCTCCATGGCCGCGTCGCGGGTGCCGTCGTCGACCATCGCGGCCTCGGCCTGGCGCATCTGCCGGATGATCCGGTCGAGCTGGCGGACGGAGAGGATCCGGTCCATCGCCACGACGTCGAGGTCGCCGGTGCGCGGGTCCTGCGGCAGGTAGCCGACGTCGCCCCCGCGACCCACCCGCCCCGCCGTCGGCAGCGCCTCGCCCGCGAGCACGCGCGTGAGCGTCGTCTTGCCCGCGCCGTTGCGCCCGACGAGGCCGACCCTGTCCCCCGCCGCGATACGGAAGGACGTCGGGACGAGCAGCTGACGGGCACCGACGCGCAGCTCGACGTCCTGCGCGGTGATCACTGCCGTTTCCTCTCACGCCGGGGCGGCGCGCCTTGTTGGCGAACACAAACGCCGCTCATCGTACGACCCGCTAGCGTGGCGCCCGCCCGCTTTTCCCCGGCCCGGCCGCCCGGCGGCACCGGCCCGACGTCCAGGGAGCCCGATGAGCGACGACCGCGACCAGATCCTGCCCGCCGGCGACGGGACGGCCGCCGTGCCCGGTGCCCGCGTCTCGGTGACCGACGTCTCTCTCGTCGCCACCTTCGCCGCCGTGATCGCGGTGGGCTCGCTCGTGGCCGTCCCGGTCGGCGGCGCACCCGTGCCGGTCACGCTCCAGACCTTCGCCGTCCTGCTCGCCGGCGCCGTGCTCGGGGCGCGGCGTGGGCTCCTCGCCGTCCTGCTCTACCTGGCGGTCGGCCTCGCCGGCCTGCCGGTCTTCGCGCAGGGCTTCGGCGGGCCGGCCGTGCTCGGGCGACCGACGCTCGGCTACCTGCTGGCCTTCCCGCTCGCCGCGTGGGTCGTCGGTGCCGCGGCGGAGCGTTCGGCGCGCAGCACGTGGGGCGTCCGTGCGGGGATGCTGGTTGCCGGCGGCGTGCTCGCCTCGCTGGTCGTGTACGCCCTGGGGGTGCCTGTGCTGGCCGCCCGCACGGCCATGACCCTCGGGGAGGCCCTCGCGTTCAACAGCCTCTTCATCCCGTTCGACGCCGTGAAGCTGGGCCTCGCCGTGCTCGTCGCCACGAGCGTGCACCGCGCGTTCCCGGACCTCCTCCCGCGTCGCTGACCGACGGCGCGCAGCGCACGGTGATCGAGCTCCACGCCGCGGGCGTCACCATCGAGGCGCCGGGACCGGCCGGCGCCCTCGAGCGACGGGTGGTGCTCGAGCCCCTCACCTGCGTCCTCGCCGAGCGGCGCATCGCCGTCATCGGCGCGAACGGCTCGGGCAAGTCCACGCTCGCCCGGCTCGTCAACGGCCTCCGCCCGCCCACCACGGGCCGGGTGACCACCTGCGGGCTCGACGTGGTCGCCGACGGTGCGCGCGTCCGGTCGCTGGTGGGCTTCGTCTTCACCGACCCGGACGCGCAGCTGGTGATGCCCACCGCGCTGGAGGACGTCGCCCTCTCCCTGCGCCGTGCCGTTCCCGACCGGCGCGAGCGGGAGGCGCGGGCCCGGGAGGTGCTCGAGAGGTTCGGACTCGGGGACAGGGCCCACAGCCCGGTGCACGCGCTGTCCGGCGGCCAGAAGCAGCTGCTCGCCCTGGCCGGGGTGCTCGCGACCGAGCCGCGGGTCCTCGTGGCGGACGAGCCGACGACGCTCCTGGACCTGCGGTGGCGCCGCGTGGTCGACGACCTCCTCGACGAGGTGCCGGCGCAGGTGCTGCACGTCACGCACGACCTCGAGGCCGCGACGCGTGCGGACCGGGTCCTCGTCGTCGACGAAGGGCGCGTGGTCGCCGACGGCCCGGCCGTCGACGCGGTGGCCGCCTACCGCGACCTCATGGCCGTCCGGTGAGGCGGCGACCGCGCGCCTGGGCGGACCCCG
Organism: Actinomycetes bacterium; assembly: GCA_023460255.1. Taxonomy (GTDB): domain Bacteria; phylum Actinomycetota; class Actinomycetes; order Actinomycetales; family Cellulomonadaceae; genus Actinotalea. The sequence continues at coordinate 126 of JAEWQZ010000018.1, read as the reverse complement.
TCGGGCTCTACCGGCCCGGGGACACGCTGCTGCACCGGACGCCCGCCGGGCTCAAGCTCGGGCTCCTGGCCGCGCTCGGCGTCGTCGTCGTGGTCGTGCGCGGTCCCTGGCCTGCCCTCGCCGCCC
>JAEWQZ010000017.1 GCA_023460255.1 Actinomycetes bacterium | reverse complement strand
GCCGCGGTCCACGTCGTCCCCGTGCCGAGCGCGGAGGCGAGCCTGCCCGGCGCGGTCGCCTCGACCCTGGCGGCGCTCGCCGACGCGGCGGGCGCGGACGTCGTCCTGCTCGCCTCCGGGTTCGAGGCGAAGGAGGTCGCCGCGCGGCTGGCCCACGCCACCGGGGCGGCGCTCATGGTCGACGTGTCGGGCGTCGCGCGGGGTGCGGACGGCCGGCTCACCTCGACCCAGCAGGCCTTCGCGGCGTCGTGGACGCTGCGTGCGACGGCGACCGTCGACCGGACGGTGGTGACGCTGCGGTCGAACGCGGTCCGCGCGGTGCCGCTGGACGTCGCCGCCGACGCCGAGGTGCTCATCGGTGCCCCGACGGCGCCGACGGACCCGCGGGTGCGCGTGGTCGAGCGGACGCCGCGACCGGCGTCGGACCGGCCGGACGTCGGCGAGGCGCAGGTGGTCGTCGTCGGCGGGCGGGGGACCGGCGGGGACTTCTCCGCGGTCGAGGACCTCGCCGACGCGCTTGGCGCCGCCGTCGGGGCGACGCGTGACGTCACGGACGAGGGCTGGATGCCGCACGACGTGATGGTCGGCCAGACGGGCGTGACGATCTCGCCGCGGCTCTACGTCGGCGCGGGCGTCTCGGGGGCGATCCACCACCGGGGCGGCATGCAGGCGTCCGGCACGGTCGTGGCCGTCAACACCGACCCCGACGCGCCGATCTTCGAGTTCGCGGACTTCGGCGTGGTCGGCGACATCACCGACGTGCTGCCGCAGGCCGCGGCCGAGATCCGCCGGCTGCGCGCGCAGGACTGAGCCGGCCGGGCGGCGGCGACGGTCAGGGCCTCAGGAGCGGCGGAGCGCCGGTGCGCATCCGCACGGATGCGTCCGCGTCGGTGCGAGGCACCGGCACGGGGGCGCTGACGGTCGTGGCGGGGATGAACCCCGTGCTCGAGCCCGTGACCGCGACGGTGATCCGGTGGCCGTCGTCGGCCGGGGTGAGGGTGTACGTCGCGGATGTCGCGCCGCTGATCGGCGTGCCGTCGCGTCGCCACTGGTAGCTGAGGGTGGCCGGTGCCGGTAGCCACGTCCCGGGCACGGCGGTGAGGGTCGCCCCGACGACCGGCTTGCCGGCCACCGACGGCACTGGGACAGCCGTGAAGGGCCCCGGAACGTGGACCCCGCTGCTCGTGAGCGTGACAGGCACGTGGCCGGTGCGGGACCCGGTGACGGTGACCGAGAGCGTGTGACCGGCGTCCGCGGCCGTCACCTGGTGCGTGGCGCCGGTCCCGTCGGTGATCGGGTCGCCGTCCCGGTTCCACTGGTAGGCGAGGTCGACGGGCGCGGGGGACCATTCCCCGGGGGCGGCCGTCAGCGTGGCGCCGATGGAGGGTGTGCCCGTCACGGTCGGGGTCGGGGTCGCCGTGAGGTACGCCTCGAGCTCGACGGTGGGCAGGTCCGTGACGCTGTTCGGGGTGATGTGGATCGGAGTCGCCTCCGAGATCGACTCGACGCCCGGCCAGTACTCCGTGCGGAGCCCGTGATCGCCCACGTACCTGACGTAGTACGTTCCCGGTGGCACGTAGCCCAGCCCCACCCTTGAGTACGGCAGACTGAAGGAGCCGTCGGCGGCCGCTGGTTGCCTGCCTCTGGCGGGTGTCCCGTCCAGGTGAACCATCTGGACCTCGACGTCCGTGTCCGGACGGAAGCCGTCCGGCACGGTGACGTGCCCCGTGACCATCCCACCCCTCTCCAGGGCCGCATCGATGTCCGTCACGTGCTGACCGAGAGCCACGGTGACGAGGGTGGCTCCGTCCGCCGTCCAGGAGTCGTCCCAGTACTTGACGTCGTAGACCAGGTTCCTCGCCCAGAACTCGACCACATAGGTGCCCGGCCGAAGCCCGGTCACCGTGTAGGCGCCGTCGGTGTCGACGTACCCGGAGTCGTCTGTCTCGGACCACCCGCGCCGCAACCACTCCGGGTCGTCGGCATCGGACACCGTGACCTGGACGCTCCGTCGGTAGTCGTCTGGGCCGGTGAACTGAGGGAGCGCGATCCGGCCGCTGATCGATCCGGCGATCTCCAGTGTCGCGTCGATGCCCGTCGTCTCGACTCCGGCTTCGACGTGGATCGTGACCGCGCCGTCCCTGTCGTAGACGCCGGGCCACCACTCGTCGAGGAGGTCCGAGCCCTGGAACGGGTTGGGGAAGCTGGTCTGGAACGACACGGTGTAGTCACCCGCCCTCAGCCCGTCGATCCGGTACGTGCCGGTGCCGGTCAGGGTGATGGGTGCGATGCCTGTGGGGCCGTCGACGTCAATGAGGACCTCGTCGGGGATCGGCATGGTGACGGTGCCGGAGATGGAGCCGGCGAGCTCGAGGGAGATGTCGATCCCGGCGGCTTCCTCGCCCGCAATGACCTTGATGCTGGTGTAGATGTCCACAGACTCGGGGTCCAGGCTCCAGCGCTTCGTGACAAGGCCGGGGGCCTCGAAGCTGAGCCGCCACGCGCCCGGCTCGAGATCCGTGAGCTCGTAGGCTCCGGTCGCGTCCGGCGACACGACGACCTCCGTGAACTGTTCGAAGTATCCGCTCGCCGCGGTGACTGTCACTGACCCGGGCGAGATGCCCTCGGGGACCCGGACGGTCCCAGATATGGAGCCGGTGTCCGCCAGAGCAGGCACCATCACAGCGTCGATGTCCGTGACGACAGCGCTGGGTTCGATCGTGACGAGGGTCGCGTCACTGCGTGCGGCGGCGTTGCGCCAGTACCGGCCGCCCACCGCCGTCAGGCGGTCGCCGGTGAACTCCACGACGTACGTGCCTGCGGGGATCTCGATCGAGTAGTCGCCATCGACGTCAACGCCCGGTGTTGTGTAGGTCGCGTGCGTGGTCGTCTCCGTGGCCTCGACGTGCACCGCGTCCGTCGATGCGCCGGCGGGCACCGTCACGTGGCCGACGATCGTGCCTGCTGCCTCGACCTGAGCATCGATGCCGGCCACGTCGTTGCCCTGCACGTCGATGCCCTGCCGGGGTTCCGGTGTGACCCACCCCGGCGCCGGAGGGTGGAACCTCACCTCGTAGTCGCCCTGCTTGAGCTGCGTGAAGGAGTAGGTCCCGTCGTCGAGGGTCCAGGCCTCGTCGTAGTACCCGTCGCCCCAGGCGAGCACGCCCCTCAGAACGACCCGCACGTCCCCGAGGCCCGCGCCGTCCGGTCGGGTCACTCGACCGCTGATGCTTCCGTGGGCCCTCAGGACCGGATCTACCCCCGAAACGGGCTCGACACCGACCGCCACCGTCGTCCACCAGACTGCGACGTACCGGGACTCGGCGGGCGGCTGGACATGGACCTCGTACTGGCCCGGTGTCAGCCCGCCGACGGCGTAGGTCCCGTCCTCGGCTGTTGTCGCCTGGCCGGCACGACCGCCGTACAGCGGTGTCGCGAGCACCTCGACACCGGCGATCGGGGCGCCCGTGACGTCGGTCACCCGCCCGCTGATGCCCCCGATCGTGTCGGCCCCTGATGCCGGGGTGGCCACGACGCCGAGGCCGGCCAGGACGAGGACGGCCAGCAGAGCCGATCCCCGGCGTGCTCCGCGGCGAGCGCTGCGACGCTGACGGACGACCATCACCCGCTCCCTTCGGGAGGGGCGTCCTCCCCCCTCGCCCTGCACGTCAGGTGTGCGGTCGGAGGCTAGCAGCGGCCGCACGTGCCGTGGGGGCGGTCGGCGGCTGAGGCCCCCGTTCGGGTGAAGGGCCGCTCAGAACCGGCGGAGCCACTCCAGCGCGGCGAGGGCCTGCGCGAGCTGGAACGCGCGCACGTTCGGGATGCCAACCGGCGGTGGCTGCACCGCTGCATGCAGGAAGTACCCGGTGAGCCCGGCCAGGACGGCGCGGACGGCGTCACGGTCGGCGCCCGCCGAGTTCGGGTGCGACCAGAACAGCGCCTCCGGGTCGCCGCCGTCCTGCATGGCGACGCTGGGGAGCGTGGCGAGCAGGTCCCACCAGCGGACGCCGTCGCGCGCGGCGTGCGGCCAGTCGATGAGCCACACGCGCGGGTCGGGCGCCGTGGCGAGCATGACGTTGTCCGCGCGGAAGTCGCCGTGCACGAGGGTCTCGCCGACGCTGGCGGCCACCGCCGCGGCCGCGCCGTCGAGCAGCTCGGGCAGGTGCGTGCGCAGCCAGTCCCCGTGCGGGCCGGCGGCGGCGACGGCGGCGTCGACGTCGGCGCCGACCGCCTCGAGCCGCGCCCAGCCGCCGGCGAGGAACGTCATGTCCTCCTCGAGCGGGGGCAGGCCCGGGGGAGAGGGCGTGCCGACCTCGGCGAGGTCGGTGAGCGCGCCGAGCGCGCGCGTCAGCTCCTCGGGCCGCCAGGGCAGCTCCGGTGCCTGACCGTCGACCGGCTGGAGGCCGAGGAGGACCCACTCGCCGTCGTCGTGGTGCCACCACAGGTGGGGGGCGTTGACCTCGGGCGGCAGCTGCGCGGCGACGGCGATCTCCTGGCGGGCCAGGTGCGGGGAGTCCGGGTTCTGCTCGGGGGAGACCGCCTTGACGAACACCTGCGTGCCGTTGCCCAGGCCGAGCAGCGCCGCGTACCCGGGGGAGAAGCCGCTGGTCGCGCTGGTCTCGCTGACGACGTCGGCCCCCGCCAGCTCGGCGATGCGAACGCGGACCTCGCGGGGCAGGTCCGCCCAGTGCAGCCGCGAGCCACTGAAGGCAAGCGGCGCCGTCGTCACGAGGAGCGATTGTGCCAGGTCCCCGCGCGACACCGGGCCACCGATCGGAGCGGTCTCATGGAGCGACACTTGCGCACGACACCGGCACAGGTCTACCTTTCACCTGTAAGCAATGGCTGACAGGTGAAGGAATGACGTGACACCTCCAGGTGACCGGAGCGGGGATGCGCTCGTCGAGACGCTCTCGGCGCTCGCGAACCCGGTGCGGCTGCGGATCCTCGGCACCCTCGCGGGAGGCCGCGACTACGTGAGCAACCTTGCGCGCGTCGTCGGGATCAGCCGGCCGCTGCTGCACATGCACCTCCAGCGGCTGGAGGCGGCCGGCCTCGTCGTCGGCACCCTCGAGCTGTCCACCGACGGCAAGGCCATGAAGTACTTCGAGCTCGCCGCGATCGACCTCCACCTGACCCCCGACGTCCTGGCCGCCGCGGCCAGGAGCCTGACCACCGAGCCCACACCCGGCCCCACACCCGGCCCCACACCCGACCCGGCAGCGGGTCCCGCCCCAGAGGAGAAGCAGTGATGTCCCAGCTCGCCACCATCGTCGTGCGCACGGCCGCCGAGGCCGACTCCGGCGGCAGCTCGTTCGAGTGGCCGACGGTCATCCTCATCCTGGGCGTGCTCTTCACGATCTTCTGCGTCTTCGTCGCCGTGATCTCGATGCGGCACGAGGAGCGCAAGCTCCGCATCAGCACGGGCCAGGAGGAGGCCGTCCGGCAGCTCGTCGACAGGTACGAGAAGCTCGCCGCGACGACCCTGGACGCCCAGCAGCGCACGGCTGCCGACGTCGCCGAGCTGCGCGCCCGCGCGACGGCGATCGAGAACCTCCTGCGGAGCGTCGAGTGACCGGGCCGACGCCCCCGCCCCGGGACGTCCCCGGCCGCGCGACCAGTGCACAGATGAGCGCCCAGGTGATGCGCGCCGTCGTCCGCGAGCGGTACGGAGAGCCGTCGACGGTCGTGCGCCTCACGCACCGGCCGGTGCCCCAGCCCGGCGAGGGCCAGGTGCTCGTTCGGGTGCACGCCGCCGGCGTCAACCCCGCCGACCTGTTCCTCACCCGCGGCCGGCCCGGTCTGGTGCGGGCCGTGAGCGGCCTACGCCGGCCGCGGCAGCCCGTGCTCGGCCAGGACGTCGCCGGCGTGGTGGCGTCCGTGGGTCCCGGGGTCACGACGTTCGCCGTCGGCGACGAGGTCTACGGCGAGGGCTCCGGCGCGCGGGGGAGCGGGTCGTACGCCGAGTACGCCTGCGTCGACGCCGCCTGCCTCGCCCCGAAGCCGGCCCGCCTGAGCTGGGCGGAGGCCGGGGCGCTGCCCATGGTCGCCCTGGCGGCCTGGCACGGCCTGCGGACAGCCGGGGTCCGGCCGGGCTCGCGCGTCCTCGTGCTCGGCGCGTCCGGCGGTGTCGGGCACCTGGCCGTGCAGCTCGCCACGGCCATGGGGGCGGACGTCACGGGCGTGTGCAGCACCCGCAACCTCGAGCTGGTGCGCGGGCTGGGTGCCAGCCACGTCGTCGACTACACCCGCACGGACGTCACCACGACCGGCGAGCGGTACGACGTCGTCCTCGACAACGTCGCCACCCACCGGCTGCGCGCCCTGACCCGCCTGCTCACCCCGGGCGGTGTGCTCCTCATGAACAACGGCACCCGGGGTGGCCGGGTGCTCGGGCCGCTGCCGCGGATGGCGCGTGGGACCCTGCTCTCGCTCGGGCGTGGCCGCACGGTGCGTGCCTTCGCCTACACGCCCGGCACGTCGACGCTGGTCGCGATCAAGGACCTGGTCGACGGCGGGGAGGTCACGCCCGTCGTGGAGGCCACCTACCCGCTGGAACGCGTCGCGGAGGCGCTCGAGCGCGTCGCGACCGGCCACGTCGCCGGCAAGGTCGTGGTGACCGTCCCCTGACGAGCGCCGACCCCACCCCACCCCACAGAGTGGAACGAAACGAGGGTCCGACCCCACACAGTGGAACGAAATGCCAGCGGATCGTTCCACTGTGCGGGTGGGGTGGGAGGTGTGGGGCCCGGGTGGGGTGGCCGGGGGTGAGGGTTGGCTCGCGCTCGGGGCTTCGTAGACTCCGGGGATGGCGGCGCAGCGACCCATCTACCTCGACCACGCCGCCACGACCCCGATGCTCCCGGCGGCGGTCGCCGCGCTCGCGGAGGAGTCCGCCAGGGTCGGCAACCCGTCGTCGGTGCACGCCGCCGGACGGGCGGCCCGCCGGGTCGTGGACGAGTCCCGGGAGCGGATCGCGGCGCTGCTCGGCGCGCACCCCACGGAGGTCGTCCTGACGAGCGGCGGCACCGAGGCCGACAACCTCGCCGTCGTCGGCCTGTACCGGGCGCGGCGCACGGCCGACCCGCGCCGACGGCGCATCCTGGTCTCCGCGATCGAGCACCACGCGGTCCTCGACCCGGTGGCGCACCTGGCCGAGCGCGAGGGGGCCGAGGTCGTGCACCTGCCGGTGGACCGCGTCGGCCGCGTGTGCCTCGACGCGCTGGCCACCGAGCTCGCCGACCACCCGGACGCGACGGCGCTCGTCAGCCTCATGTGGGCGAACAACGAGGTGGGCACCGTGCAGCCGCTCGCCGAGGTGGTCGCGCTCGCCGCCGCGCACGGCGTGCCGGTGCACACCGACGCCGTCCAGGCCGTGGGCCGGCTGCCGGTCCACCTGGCCGCGTCGGGGGTCGCCGCGCTGACGACGTCGGCGCACAAGATC
>JAEWQZ010000016.1 GCA_023460255.1 Actinomycetes bacterium | reverse complement strand
GGCCGGCGCCGGCCGGGTCCACACCCGAGCGCTGAGCCGCTCCGCCCGCCGTCGGTCGCGCTCGCCGAGGGTGTCCCAGAGCTTGCCGTGGGCGGCCGCGGCGTCGACGGCGAAGGGGCTGTCCGGCGGCAGGGACGCGAGCGCGACGGCCACGGCGACGGCCTGCGTGGGGGAGAAGTTGACCGGCGGCAGGGAGGCGGCGGCGTCCAGCACGTACCCGCCACCGGGGCCGGACTGCGCCCAGATCGGCGCCCCCGCCTGCTGGAGCGCGCTCACGTCGCGCTTGATCGTGCGCTCGCTCACCTCGAACTGCCGGGCCAGCCGCGCACCCGTCGTGCCCCCGGGGCCCGCGCGCCGGAGCTCCTCGCGGATCGCGTAGAGGCGGTCGGTGCGGTTCATGTCTCGCATGGTGCCAGATTCATGACACATCGGTGACAGGCGGGTGTCACCGACCCGGCCCGAGGCTGGAGCCATGACCCACGCACCGCTCGCCCAGCCCACCACCCACCTCGTCCTCGTCCCCGGCCACTGGCTCGGCGGCTGGGCCTGGGACGCCGTCCTGCCCGGGCTGCACGACGCCGGGCTCACGCCGCACCCCGTCACCCTGCCCGGCCTCGGCGCGGCGGGCACACCCGAGGAGCCCCGGCCCGGCATCACGCTCGACGACCACGTCGCCGCCGTCCGCGACCTCGTCGACGGGCTCGACGGCGACGTCGTGCTCGTCGGGCACAGCGGCGGCGCGTTCGTCGTGCAGATGGTCGCCGACCAGCGGCCCGAGCGCGTCCGTCGCATGGTCTACGTCGACTCCGGCCCTCAGCGCGACGGCGTCGCCCAGCGCCAAGGCGGCCCGGGCGACCCGGGGGCCGACGTCCCGCTGCCGTCCTGGGAGCAGGTCGAGGCCGAGGGCGGCAGCCTGGACGGGGTGGACGACGACGCGCTGGCCGCGTTCCGGGCGCGTGCCCTGCCCCACCCCGGAGGCGTCGCGACGGCACCCGTGCGGGTGCGCGACCCGCGCCGGCTCGAGATCCCCGTCACGGTGATCTGCACGAGCCTCCCGTCACCCGTCCTGCGCGAGCTCCTGCGGTCCGGCCAGCTGCCGTCCGAGCTCGAGGACTGCTCCGACGTCGAGTACGTCGACCTGCCCACCGGGCACTGGCCGATGCTCTCCCGCCCGGCCGACCTCGCGGCAGCCGTCGTCGCGGCGGTCCGGCGCTGAGGGCCCGGAGAGAGGACGGAGCTCAGAAGATCCAGCCGCCGACGGTCCACGCCCCGACGAGCGTCAGCCCCACCAGCAGCGCGACCGCCAGGACGACGAGGCCTGCCAACAGCCGGTCGCCCGTCGAGAGCGGCTCGCGCCGGGGCAGCCGGATGGCGCCCGGCGGCGTGTCGTCGTCCAGCCAGCGCGCGGCGTGCCGCTGCGTGCAGAAGCTCACGGTGGTGCGCTCGGACTCGTCGGTGCCCGGCGCATCCGGCCGCTTCACGTCCAGGACGATCCCGTACCCGGGCTCCAGCTCGAGCCCGCAGTAGGAGCAGCGCGGACGCTCGGCGTCCCCGTCCGCGCCCCCGTCGAGGGCCGGGCCGACGGACTCGTCGTCGCCGGTCACGGCGCTGCCTGCCCACGCACACCGTCGACGAGGCCGCGCAGCTCGAGCAGCGGGATCGTGGCGTGCCCGTCAGGCGGCACCCAGGCGACGGCACCGACGTTGCGCTCGACGACCTCCTCGCCGAGCAGGGCGTCGAGGAAGAGGAAGGTGATCTTGCCCCGGGCGTCGTCGGGAAGGTCACCGAAGACCGGGTGCCAGACGTCCACGTGCACGATGCTGCCCTCGACCTCGGTGGCGACCACGGCCGAGGCGATGTCCACCCGACGTCCATCGCCGAGGTCGATGGCCAGCCCCGCGGGATCGCGCACGGGTTGCCGGCTGTCGGCGTACTCGAACGCGTCGTCGGCGGGTGGGGCGGCCGCGCGCCACCGCGCGGCCAGGTCGCGCAGGTCGGGGTTGCCGCCGGCCGACACCACGAGCACGTGCCGCGCCTGCCTGCCCTGCCCTGTCTCGAAGTCCAGCGGCCCGACCTCCCGCAGACGCTGCGCCAGCTCGTCACCGAGGCGCCGCACGGCTGTCGCGTCGGCCTCGTCGAAGACGGCGGCCGCGTGGGCCCGGCCCTCGGCGATCCACCAGGCCCAGAAGCCGGCGATCGCGTCGCTCTCGCGGGCGAGGCGTTGCTCGTCGCTCTCCCGCCGTCGGAAGATGCCCATGACGCGGAACGTAGCAGCCCGTCCGGGGCTGTCGCGCGGTACCCGGGGAGCGGCATGCGGATCGAGCTGACCGTCGAGGAGGCGGTGACGCTGGCGGGAGCCGTGCGGCCCCTGCCCCCGCTGGTCCTCGACGTTCGTCCCGCGGGTGAGGACGGCGCCGCCGTCGAGGTCGATCTCGACCCGGCTCTCCTTCCCGGCGCGTCCGGCCTGCTGCGCCTGGGGGCAGCCCTGGCGGGGCGTGTCACGGTGACGGCGCGGTTCGCGGGCTTCGCCGACGGCGACGCGACGGTGGCGCTGGCCGCCCACGCCCGCGGGCTCACCGTCGACCGGCTGCTCAACCACCTGACCGGTGCCATCACCGACGCGCTCGCCGCCCAGGGCCTGCCGCCGGAGCTCGTCGAGCTGCGCCGGACGCCCGAGGGACCCCAGCTCGTGGTGCACGTCCAGGCCGCCGCCGACGCGCGGGCGCGGGGCGTCGGCGTGCGCTCGGTGGAGCTGTTCGGCGGACGGCTGACGGTGGTGCTCCGTCTCGCGGACGAGATCCGCCTCTCCTAGCCGGACACGCCGACGGCCGGGCGCCGTGTGGCGGCCCGGCCGTCGTCCCGCCGGCGCCGCCCCCCCGGCACGGCGCGTCGCCCCGTCAGACGGCGGGGGGCGGGGTCCTGTCGTCGTAGCGCTCGACGACGTGGTGGCTGCGCTGGCGCTGCTGGTTCATCACCAGCGACAGGATGAGCGCGACCAGGCCACCGATCATGAGGATGTACCCCACGACGTTGAGGTTGACCACGCTCCAGGCGTCGGGCTCGAGGCCGAAAGCGAGGATCGCGCCGATCACGATCAGGAAGATCCCGGAACCGATTCCCACGTCTCGTCCTTCCGTCTGTGCCGGGTGTCGGGCGCCCGGCTTCACGACGATCATCACCGAGGTCCGCCGAGCGCGCCTGTTGAGCGTCGACCATTCACCCGGTCGGGGGTGCGTAGGGCGTCGTTGAAATTTCTCGCATCCAGGTGCATCCAGGAGCGCACCCTCGTCAGTAGTTGAGGTGTCAATCAGTTCCCGGCCCTGCGGGGCCCCACCGAGGAGAGACACCCATGCGCACTCGCTCCGCCATCGCAGGCACTGCCGCCCTCTCGGGCGCCGGCCTCGCCCTCGCCCTCGCGGCGCCGGCCACCGCCGCCACCGCCACCACCGCCGACCTGTCCGTGCTGCACGGCGTGCCCGGTCTCGTCGTCGACGTCTGGGTCAACGGCGAGCGCACGCTCGACGACTTCGAGCCCGGCGCCCTCGCCGGCCCGCTCGAGCTGCCCGCCGGCACGTACACGGTCGCCATCACCGCGTCCGACGCCGCCGACGACAGCGCGCCCGCCATCGGCCCCGTCGACCTCCCGCTCGCCGCCGGCACCAGCTACACCGCCGTCGCCCACCTCGACGCCGACGGCGACCCCACCGCGTCGCTGTTCACCAACGACACCTCCACCACCGCCGCCGGCCAGGGCCGGCTCACCGTCCGGCACGTCGCCGCGGCCCCGGCCGTGGACGTCCTCGCCGGCGGCTCGCCCGTCATCACCAACCTCGCCAACCCGGACGAGCAGGTGCTGAACCTCCCGGCCGGCACCGTCTCCGCCGCCGTCGCCGCCACGGGCACCACCGAGCCGGTGCTCGGCCCGACAGACGTCACGGTGGCCGAGGGCGTCAACACGATCCTGTACGCCTGGGGCAGCCTCGAGGGCGACACCCTCGCGATCGCCGCGCAGACGATCGAGGGCCTGCACTCCGCCCCGACCGGCGTCCCGTCCGGTGAGCTCGGGCTCGCCGCCACGGGTCAGGGCACCAGCGGCCTGGCGTGGCTCGTCGCCGCGGCAGCCGGCCTCGCGGCCGCGGGCATGGCCGTCGGCCTGAACGGTCGCCGCCGCGCGGCGAGCG
>JAEWQZ010000015.1 GCA_023460255.1 Actinomycetes bacterium | reverse complement strand
AGACGGTGTCGAGCTCCGTCGAGGGCCAGGTCGAGGAGGTCGAGGGCGGCTACGACGAGCTCGACTCCCCGCCCGCCGGCACCCCCGCACTGACCCCGACGCCGGTCTCCGACCCCGACCCGAGCAGCCCGGGGATGGGCGTGGACGCGGCGAGCGCAGCGCCGGACCCGATCCCCGGCGAGGACCTGTCCCTCGACGCCGACGTCGAGGCGACCGACCAGCGGATCGCTGACTCCGGCATCGACACCCGGGTGACCCGGGAGATCCCCGACTCGCCGTTCTCGACGGTCCGGGACTCGCGGGGCGAGCTCGGTGAGCTGGCCGAGCGGACCCCCGCGGAGCTGGCGGCCGAGCAGAACGCGGCGATCGAGACGGCGCAGGCGGACATGGCGGCGCTCCAGGCGCAGGCCACCGCGGCGCTGCGTGCGTCCCGTGCCGGCACGGTGTCCGACGTCTCGGGTGGGCAGGCCGGGACGGTGCAGGGGGAGGAGCAGACCCGCGAGGCCACCTCCCAGCGCGCGCAGCGGATCTTCGACACCGCCAAGGGCCAGGTCACCACCCTGCTCGAGCCGCTGACCCGCACCGCCATGGCCCGCTGGACGGCCGGGCTGACGCGGATCTCCCAGGAGTTCAACGACTCCCTCGACCGGGTCCAGGACTGGATCGACGAGCGGCACTCGGGCGTCGGCGGGTTCGTCGTCGGGATCGGCGACGCGATCTTCGGGCTGCCGGGCTGGGTGATCCGCGAGTACGACCGGGCCGAGCGCCAGTTCGGCGACGACGTCTGCGACCTCCTCCTGGAGATCTCCACCGACGTGAACGGCGTCGTCGCGGCGGCGCAGGCACTCATCGCGCAGGCCCGCGACGACATCGACGCCGAGTTCGCGGCGATGGAGGCGGAGTTCCCCGAGTTCGCCGCCCAGGAGCGCGCGCGGTTCGCCGGCATGCTCGACGGGCTGAGCCAGCAGGTCACCGCGGCGCAGACGAGCTTCGTGCGCGACGTCTCGCGCGCGGCGCTGACCGCCGTGGCCGAGGCGCAGACCGCCGTGGAGGCCCGCCGGGAGGCGGCACGCGGCGTCGTCGGGCGCATCGTCGCGGCGATCGAGGCCTTCATCGACGACCCGGTGAAGGCGATCATCAACGGGCTCCTGGCCCTGGTGGGCATCCCGCCGGGAGCGTTCTGGGCGCTCGTCGCCCGCATCCAGCAGGTGATCTCCGACATCGCCGACGACCCCGAGAACTTCATCAACAACCTCACCGCCGGGGTCAAGCAGGGGTTCCAGCAGTTCTTCGACAACTTCGGCACGCACGTGCTGCGCGGCTTCTGGGAGTGGCTCTTCTCCGGCCTCGAGGTGCCGATCCCGATGCCGACCGACTTCTCCGCCCGGTCGCTCTTCACGTTCGCCCTCCAGCTCATGGGCATCACCTGGCCGCGGGTGCGCCAGATCCTCGTCGAGCACATCGGCGAGCAGAACGTGGAGATCATCGAGGCCGCCTGGGAGCTGATCTCGGCGCTCATCGAGCAGGGTCCCTCGGGCCTGGTCGAGATGATCAAGGAGCAGCTCACGCCCGAGTCGATCGTGCAGATGATCCTCGAGGCCGCCGTCGAGTACCTCGTCGAGACGCTCATCCAGCAGGTGGTCATGCGGGTGATCGGGATGCTCAACCCGGTCGGCGCCGTCGCCCAGGCGATCGACCTGATCTACCAGGTCTGCTCGTGGATCTTCCGCAACGCGGCCCGCATCTTCCGGTTCGTCGAGACCGTCGTGAACGGCATGGCCGACGTGGTCGCCGGCAACATCGGGGGACTGGCGAACAAGGTGGAGCAGTCCCTGGCCGCGATGATCCCGGTGGCGATCGACTTCCTCGCCGGTCTGCTGCACCTCGGCGGGCTGCCGAACCAGGTGGCCGAGGTCATCACCGCGCTCCAGGCGCGCGTCTACCAGGTGATGGACGCCGTCATCGGGTTCCTCGCCGAGCGCGGCCGGGCGCTGCTGCGCTCGCTCGGCCTCGGCGGCGAGGAGGACGAGGAGGACGAGGAGGACGGGAACGAGGACGACGAGCTGGGGACGACCGTGCGCTTCTCGGCCGCGGGGGAGTCGCACCGGCTCTTCGTGCAGACAGCCGGCGACGAGGCGACGCTCATGGTGGCGTCGATCCCGGAGTCGATCGAGGCGAAGATCGCCCGCTGGCGCAGCGCCGTGCCCAGCCTGCCGGCGGAGAAGCAGGCGGACGCCACGGCCAAGCTGAACGAGCTGGAGACGTTCGCGACCGCCACCGACGAGGTGGCGGACCAGCTGGCCCGGGACTTCCTGGCGGCTGCCGCGAGCGAGAACGACGAGATCGAGCCGCCGTCGGACAACGATCTGGAGAACCGGGAGCGCACGATGGCGGCACTCCTGCGGGCCGCCTTCGAGGTGATGGAGTCGAAGGATCCCGAGGAGTACGTCGCCGACATCGCGGCGCACCTTCCCCGGCACGGTGCCGGCTATGCCGGAACGGTGCGCGACCAGTGGCTCCCGATGATCCGACGGGTGCAGCGCGTGCCCTCCGGTGGCGCGGGTGGGGCGCAGCTCTGGTCGGACACCGTTCTCGCGGGCACGGCGACGGCTGCGATGGACCTGCTGGCCGCCGACAGCACACACCGCCAGCTCCTCCCGTGGTTCCTCGTCGGCAGCCAGTCGAACCCGAGGGAGGCGTCGAGTGGGACGTTCCGCAACCACGCCTTCGAGACGAGCAGCCCCGACCCGCCGCACAGCGTGCGGACGATGTTCATCACGGCGCTCGGTGCCGCCGCCGCTGAGGTGCTGCGCACCACCGGTCTCGCGGAGGTCAGCGAGGAGGACAACGCCGCCCTGCGGACGACGATCGGGCAGATCGCGTTCTCGATGAGCGGGGGCCGTTGGGGGACGTTCCAGCCGTGGCCGCAGGACGCGGTGAACCCCCTCATCCGCGAGGCCCTCGAGGGCGCCGGCGGTGTCCTGCCATTCCTGCGCCAGATGGTCACTGGGGCCGCCGGCGGCGTCACCTGGGCCCAGTTCACCGCGATCTGGGCCGTCAGCCCGGCCACCAAGAACTGGGTCAAGGCCCGGTTCCGGGCTGAGGCGCCAGGGACGCACGAGTGGATCCCGACCGGCTTCATCCCACAGGTCATCGAAACGGCGATGGCGGTGCTCGCGACCGACACGCTGACGAATGCACTCCGCTGGCTCACCGCGCACGACGCGCTGCGTTCGCCGACGAACTACGTGCTGTTCAAGCTCGAGATCACCTCCGTTCGCGCGCCCCGTGGCGTGCACGGTGATCGCGGGATGGTGACGACCGTCGAGGCAGGCGGCCACGAGGGAGCCTTCCGGGACGAGGAAGGAACGCTCACCGGAACCGTGCGGAGCCGTGAGTTCCACGAGTGGCTCCGCAGCGAGTTCGGTGCGCACAGCGGCGCCGGCCCTCTCGCCTACATCCAGTACCTCCAGGGTCAGCTGCAGACATACGTCTGGGACGGCAGTGTGGCCGATGTCCCCGCTGACGCCCTGAGCCAGCCGGTGGGCATGGTGTACCGGCTGGATTCCGGGGTGGACGTGTCGCTCACCGTGGCGCAGCTCGGGCTCCGGCAGCGACTCAACTGGCAGCGGATCCAGGCACACTTCGCAGCAGCGGCAGCCGCGACCGCGGCATGACAGAGAGGCGACAGACGATGGACCCGGCGCTGGAGCAGGCGATGGCCGAGCTCGTGCAGATCGGCGCCCTCGAGACCGGATCGGCGCCGGCCGACGTGACCGACCTGGTCGTCATGCACGCCCGCGGGCTGGCGGGCATCCAGTCCTTCGGTGCCCTGGCGACGCTCTCGCTCATCGGCTCCGACATCGCCGACTGGTCAGCCCTTGCGACCCTCGGGCGACTGCGGGTCCTGGCGATCGAGTACTCGGCACTGACGGAGATCGGTTGGGTCGAGACGCTCGAGGTCCAGGTCCTCGGACTCCGCGGCAACCGGGTGGTCGAGATCAGGGAGCTAGGCGGGCTCGGCTCGCTCCAGTCCGTCGACCTGCGCGGCAACCCGTTGAGCTCCGCCGCGTACGCCTGGGCCCGCGACGTCCTGGCTGCGCGGGTCCAGGTGCAGCTCGACGACGAGGAGACCTGGGAGCTGTGCCGCGCCATCCAGCACGAGGGCTGGTCCGCCGTCGCGTACCGGGACGCGCGTGGGTTGCGGGTTGCCTGGACCGGCCTCGGGGACAGCGACGCGCCTGAGGCGGGGCACCCGGTCGTCTCTCCTCCAGAGCTGCGATCGGCCCTACGGTCGCCGGAGGGTCTGCGCGCTCTCCTGTCGGGACGGAACCGGGCGAATGGCTGACCACGGGCCCGGGGTCACCTGGCTGGCGGCCCGCGCCGGGTGCACGGCCGCCGAGCTGCTGGCGGACCCCCGGCGACTGGTCGCGGCGCTCGCCGAGGCAGGGCGGGCGGCGTCGGACCTCGCCGGGCGTCTGACCTCGGACGACGCCGCCGTCCGGGCCGCCGCGGAGGCGGAGGCGGAGGTGCTCCGACGGGGGTTCGCGGAGGCGCCCGACCCTGCCGACCGCCTGCGCGCGCAGGTGCTGACAGCCCTGCGGGAGACGACGGAGCGGGTCAGGTCGTCCCGGCCTGCGCAGCCCGGCGCCTGAGGTCGCCAGGCGTGGCTCAGCCGGTCGCAAGGAGAGCCCGGGGGAGGGCGTCGGCGAGGGCCCTCGTCTCGGGCGACGGCGCCACGCCGATCTCGCGGGCGAGGAGCGCACGGCACCGGCGGTACGCGTGCACCGCCTCCGCAAGGTTGCCCTCCGCGAGGTGGACCCGGATGACGGCGCGGTGGGCACTCTCGCGCAGCGGGTCCGCCTGGAGCGCGGCGAGCGCCGTCTCCAGCGCCATGCCGTAGAGCCCGTCAGCGGTCAGCCGTCCGGCGAGGGCCTCGAGCACGTGCAGCCGCAGCTGGCGCAGTCGCTCGCGGTCCACCGTCAGCCACTCGTCGGGCCAGTCGGGCAGCAGGTCGCCTTCGACGTACCGCTCGGTCGCACCGGTGGAGGAGGGTGCCGAGCCCTGGAGGAGGGCCCGGGCGTCGTGCTGCAGGCGTGCGACGTCGACAGTGACGCCGTCGGTGAGCGCGAGGGTGTCGTGCCGGGCCACCACGACGCCGGGGGCGACCCGGTTGAGCCGCCAGATGCCGGTGCGCAGGTTGGCGAGGGCGCGTAGCTCGGTGGCGTCGGGCCAGAGCGTCCCCGCGAGGCGGCTGCGTCCGCACGCCCCGCGCAGGCAGAGGTAGGCGACGGCACGCTGGAGCGCCGCGGGGACCGTCACGACGGCCCCCGCGACGCGGAGCTCGAACCCGCCGAGCAGCCGCACGCTGCGCGGTGGACCCGCCGGCTCCGGCGCGCGCGCCGGCGGGGCAGCGGGCCCGCGAGCCCTCTCGCTCGCGTCGCCCCCTGCAGCCCGCACGGACCCAGCCATCGGCTCCCCCTCGGTGCGTGCACACCAGGGAGATACTGTCGTCCCTTCTGGCCGCGCGTGACAAGGGTTGGGACGTTCGTCCCTTGCGCGTAGAACGTTACGAGTTCCGGAGCGTCAGTGAACGTCGCCCCGCCAGGCGCCCGTCTCGGTGCCGCGGGCCTCGATGAACTCCTTGAAGCGGCTGAGGTCCCGCTTCACCTGCATGTCGTCCACGCCCACGGCGGCACCGGCCTTCTCGGCGAGCGACTCGGTCTCCCAGTCGATCTGCACCATGACGCGCGTGGTCGACTCGGAGAGCCGGTGGAAGGTGACGACGCCCGCGTGGGTCGTCCCGTCGATGCTGCGCCAGGCGACGCGCTCGTCCGGGTGCTGCTCGGTGATCTCCGCGTCGAACTCGCGCTCGACGCCACCCACCGAGGTCTTCCAGTGCGTGAGGGTGTCCGTGAGCTGGTGGATGCGCTCGACGCCGCCCATGAACTCCGGGAAGGACTCGAACTGCGTCCACTGGTTGTACGCCGTGCTCACGGGAACGTCGACGTCGATGGACTGCTCGATGGTCGGCATGTGGCCTCCTTGGTGTTGGCCGTCGGCCCGGCCGATGGGTGTCGGCCGCTCGGTGACGGCAGCTCGGTCGGCTGTCCGTCCACGGTAGGTCGGGTCCCCGGGCCCCGCGCGTCGAGCGCCGGCCGCCGGGTGCGCGCCCCGGGGCGGCCCCCGCCGGTGCGCCGGTCGGGTGACGGGCGTTGGGCCGCACGGGTGAGACGGTTGTGCCGAACGGGTGATTCTTCCCGTCTGGACCGCTGAGTCCTTTGTCGGATGTCCGGATTTGTGGCAGCCTGTCCATGTCAGCGAGAAGGGCAAACCCACTGCGAAGTGGGGACGCAAAGCCACGGGACCCACGAGGTCGGCCGGGCGGACCGAACGACAAGGAGCGCAGATGTCGCCTCAGACTCCAGCCAGGGTCAACCGTACCGAGACGCCCGGTGCACTGCTCACGCCTTCGGAGGTCGCGAGCATGTTCCGCGTCGACCCGAAGACCGTGACGCGGTGGGCCAAGGCGGGCAAGCTCTCGGCCATCCGCACGCTCGGCGGGCACCGCCGGTACAGCGAGGCCGAGGTGCGCAGCCTGCTCACCGGCATCCCGCAGCCGCGCGACACCGAGTTCTGACCAGCTCGAGCTCGGCACACGACTCCTCACGGGTCGCGCGCCTCGGCGCCGCGCCGTGAGGCCGGGCTGGTCCGGTGGTGGGGGACCGACAGTCCAACCGACGTGAGCCCCCGGGCACCCGGGGGCTCACGTTCGTGCGCCCGCACCGCGTGCACGCCCGCGACGGGCCCGGACGGAGTCCGGGTCGGCGCAGCTCGGCTGCCGTCGGGCGGAATGGCCGGCTTCGTCCGCGCTGACGAAGCGAAGGAGCCCCGGACCTGGTGGTCCGGGGCTATGCGCCCACGGGCGGCCCTCAGGCCCCGGCGCCCTGCGCCGGCACCGGCTCGGCCTCCTGCGCGGAATCCGAGACCTCGGCCGGGGCAGGGCCGGTGCGCTTCTGCCAGCCGCCGATGACCCCGACCGGCCGGAAGCCGAGGGCCACGTTGATCGCGAGCATGAAGGAGTTCTCCTCCGCGTTCCATGTGTGTATGCGCAGCGCGCCCGGCCGCAACTCGCGGAGCCGGCGGATGTTCTCCGTCTTGACGAGCATGCCGAGCCGGCGGCCGCGGTGCTCGCGAAGCACCAGGGTGTCCTCCTGGAAGACGATCGGCTCGTGGTCCACGGGCCAGCGGAGCACGGTGAACGCGGCCAGCGTGCCGGTCGGCACGTGCTCGGCGGCGACGATCGAGAACTCGTGCTGGGACTCGTGTGTCTCGCGCTCCCAGCTCCGCACGCGGTCGGCGTCCCAGGTGGCCTCGGCGAGGTCGAGGCCGGCGCTCGGGGCGTCGGTGCTCATCCGGGTCTCCAGCACGGCCACCTGGTCGACCCACTCGTCGGGCGCCCGGCCGGTCCAGGACACGAGGCGGTACTCCTTACCGGCCCGGGCCGCCGCCTCTGCCTGGAGCCGGTCGAGCAGCTCCTCGGCCACCGGCAGGCGCAGGAGGCTGTACCGCTCGGCCTGCTCGAGCTCGTAGCCGCGGCGGCGGGCGATCCGGACGGCGGTCGCGCCCGGGTCGATCCGGCCCGACCCCGTCGGCGGCTCGAGCACCCCGGGGGTGCCGGCGGGCGGCTCCCCGGTGTGCGTGCTGTAGGCGAGGATCGAGGTGCGCCCGTGTTCCGCAGCGACCTCCTCGATCGCCGCGAGCAGGGCGGTGCCGACGCCCTGGCCCGTGTGCGCGGGGCCGACGTACAGCTCGACGTGCGCGACGCCGGTGTTGTCCTGCAGGGGCATCGCGATCTTCGCAAGACCGACGACGTCGTCGGCGGTCGGGTTCTCGGTCCCTGCGGGGACCGCTACGAGGAGCTGCCGGATCGAGTACGGCTGCGGCTGGAGGTCAGCGATCAGGTACCACGAGGGGTACATGAGGTCCGGGTATCCCCACGTGTCCATCTCTCGCTGGTAGGACACGCGGCCGGCGCCGTGCAGCGCCCACGCCTCGGGGTCGTCGAGGTCCTTGGGGACGGGCGCGGTGAGGACGGTCCACGTCGGCGCGGTGGGCACGGTGGGCACGGTGGAAGCGTTCGGCGCGGTTTGCTCAGTCGGCACAGCAGGCATGAAGCCCACTGTGATGCCTGGTGCCCGCCCGGGGCGAGAGGAATTGCCGCCCGACGGCGCGCCCCGGCGGCTCACCGGCCCTCGGCCTCGAGCTGCGCGATGTGCCCGGCGTTGCGGGCCGACCACGGCGACCGGGCGCGCCGTGGCCACTCGCCGGCCGCGGCGTCGGCCAGGCCCCGGCGGGGCTACTCGGCGTATGCGGGATCGGCTGCACGACGTCGCTCGAGTCTCGCCAACCTGGGAGAGCCGGGGTGACCGGCGCCGCCGAAGTGAAGGAGCCCCGGACCTGGTGGTCCGGGGCTCCTTCGTCGTCCTGCTGGCCGACTCTCCGGAAGTCACCGCGGTGACTTTCCGGAACCAGCCGTGGTGCCCGAGACAGGACTCGAACCTGCGACCTTCTGCTCCGGAGGCAGACGCTCTATCCGCTGAGCTACTCGGGCGGGACGGTGCAGAACACTACCGCACGCCGC
>JAEWQZ010000014.1 GCA_023460255.1 Actinomycetes bacterium | reverse complement strand
TGGCGGTAATCCTCGTGCTGCGCCTGCTGGGGGTGGGGGGCGACCGTATCGGCGCCGCGCTCGCCGAGGTGGACGCGCACTGCGTGGACAGCGGCGAGAGCGCCGCCGACGCGTTCGGCGAGCCCGTCGCCTATGCGCGCAGCCTTGGGCTGCCGACGCAGGCGGAGACCCGCGGCGAGGCCGTCCGGACCGCGCTGCCGGCCCTGCTCCAGGTGCTCGGGCTGTTCGTCGTCCTCGCCGCGGTCCCGTCGCTGCGCCGGGGCGAGACCGCGGAGCTCACCACCGGGAACGTCGGTGCGCTCGCCCTGCTGACCGGCGTCGTCGTCGGTGTCGGGCTCGCGGGCGAGGCGGCCCTGCGCCTCGTGCTCGACCGGCCGGTCGTCGCCGCACTCCTCGCCGCCGGCGTCGTCGGGACCGGGGCGGCACTGCTCGTGCTCGGCGACGCCTCCGTGCTGCGCCTCCCGGCGACGGCGATGCTCGGCGTCGGCGTCGTGGCCCTCCTCGCCGGCGCCGCCTGGTCCCTCGTCGGGTGGCGCGACGTCGAGGACCCCCTCGTCGTGCCGAACGGGGGCGAGGTGGCCACACGCGGCGGATGGGCCACCCGGCTGATCGTCGCGTGGCAGGTCCCTGCCGCCGCGGTGCTCCTCGGCGTCGTGGCGTGGTTCCTCGCCTGACCCGTCGGCGCGAGCCCGTCAGGTCCAGCGCACGACCCACGCGTGCATGGCGATCGCGGCGGCCGCGCCCGCGTTGATCGACCGCGTCGAGCCGAACTGCCTGATGTGCAGGACGACGTCGCAGGCGGCGCGCGCCTCCTCCGACAGCCCCGGTCCCTCCTGCCCGAACAGCAGCACGCACGCCCGCGGCAGCGGGTAGCCCTCGAGCGGCACCGAGCCGGGCGTGTTGTCGATCCCGACCAGGGGGAGCCCGGCGTCGGACGCCCAGGCCGCGAGGTCGGCGACGTCAGGGTGGTGCCGGACGTGCTGGTACCTGTCGGTGACCATGGCGCCGCGCCGGTTCCACCGCCGTCGGCCCACGACGTGCACCTCCGCCGCGAGGAAGGCGTTGGCCGTCCGCACCACCGAGCCGATGTTCAGGTCGTGCACCCAGTTCTCGATCGCCACGTGGAACGGGTGCCGGCGGGCGTCGAGGTCGGCCACGATCGCCGCCATCGACCAGTAGCGGTACCCGTCGACGACGTTGCGGCGGTCGCCGCGCGCGAGCAGCTCCGGGTCGTACCGCGGGTCGAGCGCGCCGTCGGACAGCCGCGGCCACGCGTCCTCACCGCCCGGCCACGGGCCGACGCCGACCTCCTCGGCGGGGGCGGCGTCGTCCTCGGGACCGGGGACGGTCCCGCTCAGTCGGTGCCGCGCCACGCCTGCACGGCCTTGAGCCGGCCGGAGGTGTGCAGCACCGACCCCGCGTACAGGCGCGCACCGAGCACGACGAGCGCGACCGCCGTGGCCAGGACCAGCGCCGCGGCCACCGCGGGCTCCCACGCCTCGGCTGTGCCGTGCACCAGGCGCGCGGGCATGAGCAGCGGGGCTGTGAACGGGATGTACGACAGCACCGCCCGGGTGCCCTCGTCGATCGGCAGCACCGTCGCGAAGAACGGGACGATCACCAGGATCTGCATGAGCGCCGTCGTCGAGCTGAGCTCCTCGACGCGGGAGGCCAGCGACCCGCCCACCGCCCACAGGCAGGACAGCATGACGAAGCCGAGCAGGAAGAACAGCACGAACCAGCCCGACGCGCCCGCGAGCTGCCGGACGAGCTCCCCCTGCCCCGCGACGAGCGCGCCCACTAGCCCGGCGCCGACGATGACGACCACCTGGCCCGCCGCCATCACCGTGTTCCCCACGACCTTGCCGGCGAGCAACCACCGCACGGGGATCGCCGCGACCAGCAGCTCGACCACCCGGGACTGCTTCTCCTCCACGACGCTCTGCGCGATCGACGTGCCGAACGTCAGCACGCTCAGGTAGAAGAGGAACGCGAAGACCAGGGCGAGCAGCTCGGGCGGCATGGTGCCCTCGGCGCGCGGCTCGAGGAGCTCCGTGGCCGGCGGGGTCGGCTGCGTGATGGCGGCGAGCTGCTCGTCGGACAGCCCACCCTCCGCCGCGGCCTGGGCGACCTGGATCTCCCCCGACGCGGCGACCAGCAGCGACTCGAGCTCGGCCGCGACGTCGCGCAGGCCGACGAGCCGCAGGTCCGCGACGTCGTCGCCCAGGAGCGCCGCTGCGACGTCCTCGTCCCGCACCAGCCGGGCCACGTCCACGCCCGGGTCGACGACGACCACGGTGATCTCGGCCGCAGGCAGCCCGCCCGTCCCGAGCAGCTCGAGCGGGGACTGCGCGGCGGGGTCGTCCTGCGCGGCCCGCCCCAGCTCCGCGGCGCGCTCGGCCACCGCCTCGGCCGCCCCGCCCTGGACCGCGACGCGCAGGTCCGGCACCCGCTGGCTGAGCAGGACCGGCAGCACCGTCGCCGCCGTGACGAGCAGGAGCATGAGCACCGTCGTCCAGATGAAGGCCTTGTCCCGCAGCTTGACGGCGATCTCGCGGGCGGCGACGACGCGGATCGTGGGCCAGGCCCGGTGGGCCGCCGGCGTCTCGGTCGCCTCGGCGGTCGCCGTGCCGGCGGTGGTGCCGTCGCCGTGGGTGCCGGCGGTGTGGTCGCTCATCGCACGGCCTCCCGGAAGATCTCGGCGAGCGTCGGCACGACCGGCGCGAAGGTCCGCACGCTGCCCTGGGCCTGTGCGGCGGCGAGCAGCGCCTGGTCGTCCGCCCCGGCGAGGTCGACGACGACGAGGGCGCCCTCCTGCGCGACCAGCGTCGCCCCCGGAACGGCGG
>JAEWQZ010000013.1 GCA_023460255.1 Actinomycetes bacterium | reverse complement strand
CGGCAGCCCTCGCCGTGCGCAGCCCGCACCTGCCGGGCAGCTACGGCTTCTGCCCCCTGCGGGCGGTGACCGGTGCGTACTGCCCGGGCTGCGGCGCGCTGCGGGCGGTGCACGACCTGCTCCAGGGCGACCTCGCGGGGGCCTGGGACATGAACCCGTTGCTCGTCGTGGCGGCGCCCGTGGCGCTGGTGCTGTGGGCGCGGTGGGTGTGGCTCGCGTGGCGCGGGCGACCCGTGCCGCTCGTGTCGACGCGGGCGGCGATCGGGCTCGGCGTCGTGCTGGCGCTCTTCGCCGTCGCCCGCAACCTGCCGGCGCTCGCCCCGGTCCTCGCGCCCTGACGCCGGTCGGGTCGGTCCCACGTTCTGGGCGCGACGGGGGCCCGTGGCGCGGCCCCCTATCCTGGGGGTCGGACCCCGCTGGGGCAGCGGGGCGGACAGGGAGGTGGCGCTGGTGTCGGTCCTGGAGGACATCGTCGCCGGGGTGCGTGCCGACCTGGCCGAGCGGGAGGCGTCGGTCCCCCTCGACGCACTCAAGGAGCGGGCCGCTCGTCTGCCCGGCGCCCGGGAGTGCCTGCTGCACGACGAGGAGGCCGTGGGGGTCATCGCCGAGGTCAAGCGGTCCAGCCCGAGCAAGGGCTCGCTGGCACCGATCGAGGACCCGGCGGGCCTGGCAGGGGAGTACGAGGCGGGCGGCGCCTGCGCGATCTCCGTGCTGACCGAGCGCCGCCGGTTCAACGGCAGCCTGGCGGACCTCGACGCCGTCCGCAGCACCGTGGACGTGCCGGTGCTCCGCAAGGACTTCATCGTCACGCCCTACCAGGTCTGGGAGGCGCGCGCGCACGGTGCCGACCTCGTGCTGCTCATCGTGGCGGCGCTCGAGCAGACGGTGCTCACGTCGCTCGTCGAGCGGGTGCACTCGCTCGGCATGACGGCGCTCGTCGAGGCGCACGACGCCGACGAGGTCTCCCGGGCCATCGACGCCGGCGCGCGCTGCATCGGCGTGAACAACCGCAACCTGAAGACCCTCGAGGTCGACCGGTCGACCTTCGCGCGCCTCGCCCCGCTCATCCCGACGGGGATCTCACGGGTGGCCGAGTCCGGTGTGCGGGGACCGCACGACGTGATGGACCTCGCGCGCTCCGGCGCCGATGCGGTGCTGGTCGGTGAGACCCTCGTGACCGGCGGCAACCCGAGGTCGGCGGTTGCGGACCTCGTCGCGGCCGGTGCCCACCCCTCGCTCCGCGCGGTCCGCCAGTGACCGACGCCTCGACCGGGGAGCAGCCCGCCGAGGCGTCGGGCGGGTACGCGGCGGCCGCCGGGAGCGGCCCCTACTTCGGGGCCTTCGGGGGGCGGTACGTGCCCGAGGCGCTCATCGCGGCCCTCGACGACCTCGACGCCGCGTACGAGAAGGCGCGGCACGACCCGGAGTTCACGGCCGAGCTCGCGCGGCTGCACCGGACCTACACCGGTCGCCCGAGCATCATCACGGAGGTGCCGCGCTTCGCCCGGCACTGCGGCGGGATGCGGGTCGTCCTCAAGCGTGAGGACCTCAACCACACGGGCTCGCACAAGATCAACAACGTGCTCGGGCAGGCGTTGCTCACGAAGCGGATCGGCAAGACCCGCGTGATCGCCGAGACCGGTGCCGGGCAGCACGGCGTCGCGACGGCGACGGCTGCCGCCCTGTTCGACCTCGAGTGCGTCGTCTACATGGGCGAGGAGGACACGCGGCGCCAGGCGCTCAACGTGGCGCGCATGCGCCTGCTCGGTGCCGAGGTGGTCCCCGTCCGCACCGGGTCCCGCACCCTCAAGGACGCGATCAACGAGGCCCTGCGCGACTGGGTGACCAACGTCGAGACGACGAACTACGTGTTCGGCACCGTGGCCGGGCCGCACCCGTTCCCGGCGATGGTCCGCGACTTCCAGCGGATCATCGGTGAGGAGGCGCGCGCGCAGGTGCTCGAGCTCACCGGCGGGCTGCCCGACGTGGTGGCGGCCTGCGTCGGCGGCGGGTCGAACGCCATCGGCATCTTCCACGCGTTCCTCGACGACCCGGTGCGGCTCGTCGGGCTCGAGGCCGGCGGGGACGGCGTCGGGACGGGACGGCACGCCGCGACCATCACCGGGGGCGCGCCGGGTGTCCTGCACGGTGCCCGCTCGTTCCTCCTCCAGGACGCCGACGGGCAGACGATCGAGAGCCACTCCATCTCCGCTGGGCTGGACTATCCGGGCGTCGGGCCGGAGCACGCGTGGCTGGCCTCCACCGGCCGGGTGGAGTACCGCCCGGTCACCGACGCCGAGGCGATGGAGGCGTTCTCGCTGCTCACCCGAACCGAGGGCATCATCCCGGCCATCGAGTCGGCGCACGCCCTCGCCGGGGCGATGGTGCTGGGCCGTGAGGCGGCCGCAGCCGGCCGTCACGAGACGATCCTGGTGAACCTCTCCGGCCGGGGGGACAAGGACGTGGAGACCGCGGCCCGCTGGTTCGGCCTGATGGACGACGCCGCAGGGGGGCCCGCATGACGACGCCGATGCCCGGCCCTGTCCGCAACCCGGTCCAGAGCGCGACCGCTGCCCGGCTCGACGCGATCCGCGCGGAGGGCCGCAGCGCCCTGATCGGCTACCTGCCCGTCGGCTTCCCGGACGTGGCGACGGCCGTGGCGGCGGTGCGTGTGGCGATCGACGCCGGGGTCGACGTCGTCGAGCTCGGCGTCCCCTACTCCGACCCGGTGATGGACGGGCCGGTCATCCAGGCGGCCGTGGAGCAGGCGCTCGCGGGGGGCGTGCGGGTCGCGGACACGCTGCGCACCATCGAGGCGGTCGCCGATGCCGGCGTGCCCGTCCTCGTGATGACGTACTGGAACCCCGTGCTGCGCTACGGGGTGGACGCCTTCGCGCGTGACCTGGCCTCCGCCGGCGGCGCCGGGCTCATCACGCCGGACCTCATCCCCGACGAGGCGGGGGAGTGGCTGGCGGCCTCCGACGCGCACGGCCTCGACCGCGCTTTCCTCGTCGCGCCGAGCTCGACCGTCGAGCGCCTGGCCCTGACCGCGCGGGCCAGTCGGGGGTTCGTCTACGCCGCGTCGACGATGGGGGTGACCGGCACCCGCGCGAGCGTCGGCTCGCAGGCCCGCCGGCTCGTCGAGGACACCCGCCGGGCGGGCGCGGACCGGGTGTGCGTCGGTCTCGGCGTGAGCACCCCCGCGCAGGCGGCGGAGGTCGCGGAGTACGCCGACGGCGTCATCGTCGGCAGTGCACTCGTCCGCTCGATGCTCGACGCGCCGACGCCGGCCGAGGGCCTGGCCGCGCTCGGTCGGGTGGTGTCGGGCCTGGCCGCGGGCGTGCGGGGTGACGTGGCGTGACGGGTAGCCTCGACGCCGTGCTGCACACGTCGTCGTTGCTCCTGCCGACAGCCATCCCCAGCCCGTCGGAGAACGTCTGGTACCTCGGGCCGCTGCCGATCCGCGCCTACGCGCTGGCGATCATGGCCGGCATCGTCGTGGCCGTCTGGATGACCACGCGGCGCTGGGTCGCCCGGGGCGGCGACGGCGACACGGTCCTGGACATCGCGTTCTGGGCCGTGCCGTTCGGCATCGTCGGCGGCCGGATCTACCACGTGATCTCCTCGCCCGACGCCTACTTCGGGCCCGGCGGGGACCCCGTGCGGGTGTTCGAGATCTGGGCCGGTGGCCTCGGGATCTGGGGGGCCATCGCGTTCGGGGCGGTGGGGGCCTGGATCGGCTGCCGTCGCGCCGGCGTGCGCCTGGCGGTGTTCGCGGACGCGGCCGCCCCCGGCATCCTCGTCGCGCAAGCGATCGGGCGCCTCGGCAACTGGTTCAACCAGGAGCTCTACGGCGGCCCGACGACGCTCCCGTGGGGCCTGGAGATCGACCCGGAGTTCCAGCCGGTCGGGGATGCCGTCGGCACCCTCTACCACCCTGCGTTCCTGTACGAGCTCCTCTGGAACCTCGCCGGCGCCGCGCTGCTCCTCTGGCTCGACCGGCGCTACCGCCTCGGGCACGGTCGCGTCTTCTGGCTGTACGTGGTCGTCTACACGCTCGGCCGCGGCTGGATCGAGGCCCTGCGGATCGACGACGCCGAGATCATCCTCGGGCTGCGCCTCAACGTCTGGACGTCCCTCCTGGTCGGGCTCGGCGCGCTGGTAGCCTTCGTCCTTGTTGGACGACGACACCCAGGCCGAGAACCCGGCCCGGAGCTCACGCCCACGGCCGACGCGGCAGGTCCCGACCCGGACGACGCGGACGAGGCCGGCGCCCAGGGGTGACACACCCGCCGGGCAGGGTTGGAGCGGGCTCCGCAGCCCGGTATCGTCGCCCCACCTGGGCCGACGGCGTCCCCACATCCCCATGAGCCCTCCGGGGCCTCCCGGAGCAGTGAGGACGGTGTCATGACCTCGTCGCCGCAGTCGTCCGACACGGGCCTGTACGACCCGTCGGCCGAGCACGACGCCTGTGGTGTGGCCTTCGTCGCCACGCTGCGCGGGACGCCGGGTCGCGACATCGTCGACGCCGCACTCACGGCGCTCGCCAACCTCGACCATCGCGGGGCCGTGGGGGCCGAGGCGGACAGCGGGGACGGTGCGGGCATCCTCACGCAGATCCCCGACGCGTTCCTGCGCGACGTCGTCGACGCGGAGCTGCCGGCCCCCGGGCACTACGCGGTCGGCCTCGTCTTCCTGCCCACCGAGGCCGACGCGCAGCACGACGCCGTCGTCGGCGTGGAGAAGATCGTCCGGGACGAGGGCCTGGACGTGCTGGCCTGGCGTGACGTCCCCGTGACCGCCGACATCGTCGGCCCCACCGCGCGCTCCACGATGCCGGTGTTCCGCCAGCTCGTCGTCGCCGACCCGTCCCACACGCTCTCGGGGATCGACCTCGACCGCCGCGCGTTCCGGGCGCGCAAGCGGATCGAGCACGAGGTCGGCGTGTACCTGGCCTCGCTGTCGGCGCGCACGCTGACGTACAAGGGCATGCTGACGACGGCCCAGCTGGAGCCGTTCTTCCCGGACCTGTCGGACGCCCGCTACGCGACCGAGCTCGCCCTCGTCCACTCGCGGTTCTCGACCAACACGTTCCCGTCGTGGCCGCTGGCACAGCCGTTCCGGCTCGTCGCCCACAACGGCGAGATCAACACGGTCCGGGGCAACCGGAACTGGATGGCGGCGCGGCAGAGCACCCTGAGCAGCGAGCTGCTCGGCGAGCTCACCCCGCTGATGCCGGTGTGCACGCCGGCCGTCAGCGACTCGGGCAGCTTCGACGAGGTGCTCGAGCTGCTCCACCTCGCGGGGCGGAGCCTGCCGCACGCCGTGCTCATGATGATCCCGGAGGCGTGGGAGAACAACGCGTCGCTGGACCCGGACGTGCGGGCGTTCTACCAGTACCACTCGACGCTCATGGAGCCGTGGGACGGCCCCGCCGCCCTCGCCTTCACGGACGGCACGCTCATCGGCGCGGTCCTGGACCGCAACGGGCTGCGGCCGGGCCGCTACTGGATCACCGACGACGGTCTCGTCGTGCTCGCCAGCGAGACCGGCGTGCTGCCGATCCCGCCGGACCGCGTCGTGCGCAAGGGCCGGCTCGAGCCGGGCCGGATGTTCCTCGTGGACACCGGCAGCGGACGCGTCGTCGAGGACCACGAGATCAAGGCGCAGCTGGCCGCCCAGCGTCCGTACGCGCAGTGGGTCGCCGAGCACACGGTCTCCCTCGAGCAGCTCCCGGAGCGCGAGCACGTCCAGCACACACCCGCCTCCGTGCGGCGGCGCCAGCGCGCGTTCGGGTACACCGAGGAGGAGCTGACGATGCTCCTCGCGCCGATGGCCCGCTCCGGGGCCGAGCCGCTCGGCGCGATGGGCACGGACACGCCGATCGCCGTCCTGTCGGCCCGTCCGCGGCTGCTGTTCGACTACT
Organism: Actinomycetes bacterium; assembly: GCA_023460255.1. Taxonomy (GTDB): domain Bacteria; phylum Actinomycetota; class Actinomycetes; order Actinomycetales; family Cellulomonadaceae; genus Actinotalea. The sequence goes on along the minus strand of JAEWQZ010000013.1, from coordinate 6,676 downwards.
TCACGCAGATGTTCGCGCAGGTCACCAACCCACCGCTGGACGCGATCCGCGAGGAGCTCGTGACGGCCGTCGGCGGCGCGATCGGCCCCGAGCCGAACCTCCTCGCCGACGATCCGACGCACGCGCGCAAGCTCGTCATCCCGTTCCCGGTGCTCGACAACGACCAGCTCGCCAAGATCATGCGGATCCAGCGCGACCCGTCACTCGCCGGCGTCTTCCGCTGCGAGACCATCCGTGGCCTGTACCGCGTGGACGGCGGCGCCGAGGCGCTCGAACGCCGGATGAAGGAGGTCTTCGTCCACGTCGACCGGCTCATCGAGGCCGGCGTGAACTTCATCGTCCTGTCGGACCGCGACTCCGACGGCGACCTCGCCCCGATCCCGTCGCTCCTGCTGCTCAGCGGGGTGCACCAGCACCTCGTGCGGCGCAACACGCGGACCCGGGTGAGTCTCGTCGTCGAGGCCGGTGACGTCCGTGAGGTGCACCACGTCGCCCTCCTCATCGGGTACGGCGCGGCAGCGGTGAACCCGTACCTCGCGATGGAGACCGTGGAGGGCCTGGCCCGGGACGGGTCGCTCGGGGACGTCTCGCCGGAGAAGGCGGTCGCGAACCTCATCAAGGCGCTCGGCAAGGGGGTGCTCAAGGTGATGAGCAAGATGGGCATCTCGACTGTCGCGTCCTACCGGGGTGCGCAGACGTTCGAGGCCGTCGGCCTCGCGCAGGACGTCGTCGACACGTACTTCACCGGCACGACGAGCCGGCTGGGTGGTGTCGGCCTGGACGTCGTCGCCGCCGAGTCGGCCGCCCGTCACGCCGACGCGTACCCCGCCAGCGGGAACCCGCAGGCGCACCGCCGGCTCAACGTCGGTGGCGAGTACAAGTGGCGCCGCGACGGCGAGGAGCACCTGTTCGACCCGGAGACCGTCTTCCGGCTCCAGCACTCCACGCGGACCCGGCAGCTGGACGTCTTCCGCCAGTACACCCGGCGCATCGACGACCAGGCGTCGCGCCTCATGACGCTGCGGGGGCTGCTCGCGTTCGCCGAGGGTGCGCGCCCGCCCGTCCCGCTCGACGAGGTGGAGCCGGTCAGCGAGATCGTCAAGCGGTTCAGCACCGGTGCGATGTCGTACGGGTCGATCTCGGCAGAGGCGCACCAGACGCTCGCCATCGCGATGAACCGGCTCGGTGCGCGGTCGAACACGGGGGAGGGCGGTGAGGACCCCGAGCGCCTGTACGACCCCGAGCGCCGGAGCGCGATCAAGCAGGTCGCCTCGGGCCGGTTCGGGGTGACCAGCGAGTACCTCGTCAACGCCACCGACCTGCAGATCAAGATGGCGCAGGGCGCCAAGCCCGGTGAGGGCGGCCAGCTCCCCGGCACGAAGGTGTACCCGTGGATCGCCCGGACGCGGCACTCGACCCCCGGCGTCGGGCTCATCTCCCCGCCGCCGCACCACGACATCTACTCCATCGAGGACATCGCCCAGCTCATCCACGACCTGAAGAACGCCAACCCGGTGGCGCGGGTGCACGTCAAGCTCGTCAGCGAGTTCGGGGTGGGCACGGTGGCGGCGGGGGTGGCCAAGGCGCACGCCGACGTCGTCCTCGTCTCGGGCCACGACGGCGGCACGGGCGCGAGCCCGCTGACCTCGCTCAAGCATGCGGGCACCCCGTGGGAGATCGGGCTGGCGGAGACGCAGCAGACGCTGGTCCGCAACAACCTGCGGGACCGGATCGTCGTGCAGGTCGACGGGCAGCTGAAGACCGGGCGGGACGTCGTCGTCGCGGCACTGCTCGGTGCTGAGGAGTTCGGCTTCGCGACAGCACCGCTGGTGGTGAGCGGGTGCGTGATGATGCGCGTCTGTCACCTCGACACCTGTCCCGTGGGTGTGGCGACGCAGAACCCCGAGCTGCGGGCACGGTTCTCCGGCAAGCCCGAGTTCGTCATGACGTTCTTCGAGTACGTCGCCACCGAGGTGCGCGAGTACCTCGCGGCGCTCGGCTTCCGCTCGATCGCGGAGGCCGTCGGCCACGTGGAGTCCCTCGACACCCGCGCCGTGGTCGACCACTGGAAGGCGGTCGGGCTGGACCTCGGCCCGGTGCTTGCCCGGCCCGAGCCGGCGCCCGGCGCGGCGCTGCGCCAGGTCCGCGGGCAGGACCACGGCCTGGCGAAGGCCCTGGACAACGAGCTGATCACCCTCGCCCGCGAGGCCCTGGAGTCCCGCGAGCCCGTGCGCATCAGCGTCCCGGTGCGCAACGTCAACCGGACCGTCGGCACGATGCTCGGCTACGAGGTGACCAGGCGGTTCGGCGCGGAGGGCCTGCCCGACGACACCATCGACGTCACGCTGACCGGGTCCGCCGGGCAGTCGCTCGGGGCGTTCCTGCCCCGCGGCATCACGCTGCGTCTGTTCGGCGACGCGAACGACTACGTGGGCAAGGGCCTGTCCGGCGGGCGGCTCGTCGTGCGCCCCGACCGGACCGCCCTGCTGTCGGGGGGCCGGGACGTCATCGCCGGGAACGTCGTGGGCTACGGCGCCACGTCGGGCGAGATCTTCCTGCGTGGCGTCGTCGGGGAGCGGTTCGGCGTGCGCAACTCCGGGGCGACGCTCGTCGTCGAGGGTGCCGGCGACCACGCCTGCGAGTACATGACCGGCGGCACCGCGCTGATCCTCGGCCGGACTGGGCGGAACCTCGCCGCGGGCATGTCCGGCGGTCACGCCTACGTGCTCGACCTGCGGCGCGACCTGGTCAACGCGCAGGCTCTCGCCTCGGGCGAGATCGAGCTGCGGCCGCTCGACGAGGCAGGGCGGGCCGAGGTGGAGCGCCTCGTGCGCCGCCACCACGAGGAGACGGGCTCGCCGCGGGCAGCGGAGCTCCTGGGCGACCTGCCGGCGGCGCTGGACAGGTTCACCGCTGTGGTGCCGACGGAGTACGACCGGATGGTCGCGGCCCTGGCTGCCGCGGCCGAGCAAGGGCTCGACCCGACGGCCCCCGGGACCTGGGAGACCATCCTGGAGGTGGCCCGTGGCTGACCCGCGTGGATTCCTGAACGTGCGCCAGCGGGAGGAGGTCCCGAGCCGGCCGGTCCCCGTGCGCCTGATGGACTGGAAGGAGACGCACGAGCACCGCGAGCGGGCCGACTCCGGCGCCGTCCTGCACCGCCAGGCCGGTCGGTGCATGGACTGCGGCATCCCGTTCTGCCACTCCGGGTGCCCGCTCGGGAACCTCATCCCCGAGTGGAACGACCTGGTCTGGAAGGGCCAGTGGGCCGAGGCGAGCGACCGCCTGCACGCGACGAACAACTTCCCCGAGGTGACGGGGCGCATCTGCCCCGCGCCGTGCGAGACCTCGTGCGTGCTCGGCATCAACCAGCCGCCGGTCACCATCAAGCAGGTCGAGATGGCGATCGCCGACGAGTCCTTCGACCGCGGGCTGGTCGCGCCCCAGCTCCCGTACTTCCTCACCGGCCACACGGTCGCCGTGGTGGGCTCCGGGCCTGCGGGCCTCGCGGCCGCGCAGCAGCTCACGCGCGCCGGTCACACGGTCGCCGTGTTCGAGCGGGACGACCGGATCGGCGGGCTGCTGCGGTACGGGGTGCCCGACTTCAAGCTGGAGAAGCACCACATCGACCGGCGGATCGCCCAGATGGAGGCCGAGGGCACGCGGTTCCGCCCCGGGGTCGAGATCGGGGTGGACATCACCTGGTCCGAGCTGCGCGCGCGCTACGACGCCGTGGTGGTCGCGATCGGCTCGACGACCCCGCGCCTGCTCACGGTGCCCGGCGCCGACCTGAGGGGTGTGCAGCCGGCGGTGCCGTACCTGCGCCAGGCGAACAAGGTGCAGGCCGGGGACGAGGTGCCGGACCAGGTCACGGCGGCGGGCAAGCACGTCGTCGTCATCGGCGGCGGTGACACCGGCTCGGACTGCGTCGGCACCGCGCTGCGCCAGGGCGCCGCGTCCGTGACCTCCCTGGAGATCACGCCGAGGCCCCCGGACGAGCGGCCGCCGAACCAGCCGTGGCCGACGCACCCGATGGTCTACAAGGTCTCGAGCTCGCACGAGGAGGGTGGCGAGCGTGAGTACCTCGCCTCCACCGTCGAGCTGCTCGGCGACGAGAACGGCGCCGTGCGCGCACTGCGCGTCGCGACGACCGAGGTGTCGCCGGACGGCCGGCTCGTGCCGGTGCCAGGGACCGAGAAGGACCTGCCGGCCGACCTCGTGCTGCTCGCGATGGGCTTCGTCGGTCCGGAGACCGACACGCTCGTCGCCCAGACCGGGGCCGACCTGACCGGCCAGCGCCTGGTGGCCCGCGGCGACGACTTCGCGACCTCCGTGCCCGGCGTGTTCGTCGCCGGGGACGCCGGTCGTGGGCAGTCCCTCGTGGTGTGGGCCATCGCCGAGGGGCGCGCGGCGGCGGCCGCCGTCGACGCGTACCTGCGCGGCCAGGGCGAGCCCGTGGATGACGACGACCTGCCCCTGCGGCGCGGCTCCGAGCTGCCTGCGCCGGTGCTGCCCACCACCCGCCCGATGCGGCCGTAACCCCTGTGCCCGGTCCGGCGCGGCGTCCCGGTGGCCGCGCCGGGCTCGACCATGTCCCGCCGGGGAGCGCGCCCGCCGACAGGTGTGTCGGGGAGCACGAGCAATAGGCTGGAGCCATGCGCAAAGCGAAGATCGTCTGCACGACCGGTCCGGCGACGGAGACCCCGGAGCAGATCCAGGCACTCGTCGACGCCGGGATGGACGTCGCCCGGATCAACCGGAGCCACGGTGCGCCGGAGGAGCACGAGGCGATCATCGGCCACGTCCGTGCCGCGGCGAAGGCCTCGGGACGGGCGGTGGCCGTCCTGGTGGACCTGCAGGGCCCGAAGATCCGGCTCGGCAAGTTCGCCAACGGCAAGGAGGAGCTCGTCGAGGGCGATGTCTTCACCATCACCACCGATGACGTGCCGGGCACCAAGGAGCTGGCGTCCACGACGTACCAGGGCCTGCCCGGCGACGCGCGTCCCGGCGACCGCATCCTCATCGACGACGGTCGCGTCGCCGTGCGGATCACCGCGGTCGAGGGCAACAACGTCGTGACACGCGTCGAGGTCGGCGGCCCGGTGTCGAACAACAAGGGCCTCAACCTGCCCGGCGTGGCGGTGAGCGTCCCTGCGCTGTCCGACAAGGACGAGGAGGACCTGCGCTGGGCGCTGCGCCTCGGTGCGGACTTCATCGCGCTGTCGTTCGTCCGGGACGCTGCCGACTACCAGGACGTCAAGCGGATCATGGACGAGGAGGGGCGCACCGCCCCGGTCATCGCCAAGATCGAGAAGCCCCAGGCCGTCGACAACCTCGTGGAGATCATCGAGGCGTTCGACGGCATCATGGTGGCCCGCGGCGACCTCGGCGTCGAGCTGCCGCTCGAGATGGTGCCGATCGTGCAGAAGCGTGCCATCGAGCTCGCCCGCCGCTCGGCGAAGCCGGTCATCGTCGCCACCCAGGTGCTCGAGTCGATGATCTCCGCACCGCGGCCGACACGGGCGGAGGCGTCGGACTGCGCCAACGCCGTGCTGGACGGCGCGGACGCCGTCATGCTCTCCGGCGAGACGAGCGTGGGGGAGTACCCCATCGAGGCGGTCCGGACGATGGCCCGGATCATCGAGAACACCGAGCAGCACGGCAAGGACCGCATCGCCCCGCTGGGCTGGAGCCCGCAGACCCGCGGCGGCGCGGTGACGCACGCCGGTGCGGACGTCGGCGAGACGCTGGGGGCGAAGTACCTCGTCACGTTCACCCAGAGCGGGGACTCCGCGCGCAGGATGTCCCGCCTGCGCTCCCCGATCCCGCTGCTGGCGTTCACCCCGGTGCCCGAGGTGCGCAACCGCCTCGCGCTGAGCTGGGGCGTGCAGACCCACCAGGTGCCGCACGTCGCGCACACGGACGCGATGGTGCTCCAGGTGGACCAGACCCTGCTGGTCAACGGGCTGGCTGAGGACGGTGACCTCGTCGTCATCGTGTTCGGCGCCCCCGTGGGCATCCCCGGCACGACGAACTCCCTGGTGGTGCACCGCATCGGCGGGGAGGCCCCGCGCCGCTGAGCCGACCGGTGGCCGCCGCACGCGCGGCGGCCACCGGCCCTGGTCGGCGCCGTGCGCGGCCGGCTCAGCGTTCCCGGCGCCCCGTGAGCGCGAGGGGCACGACGAAGGCGAGCCCGCTGACGAGGAGGCCCGCCACGAAGAGCCACGCCTCGTCCTGGGCGAACGACGCGCCCATGAGCGCGAAGCCCCCGACGAGCAGCGCCATGAGCGCCACCCACACCACCGCCGATCCCGGGTGTGCTCCGACGGTGTTCTGACCGCGGTGCCAGTCGTCCCAGCGGCTCGTGTCCGGGTGCGTGGCCGCGTGGCCCTGGTCATGTGCCGTCATCGTTCCTCCTCGCGTCGCGACGATCGTGGCCCGCGCGCGGCACACGTGCCACCGGAGCGTCAGGCGGCGGGGCCGGGCACGACGTGGATGACCCCCGTGTACATGCCCATCGCGCACGAGTACCTGATGGTCCCCGGCTCCGTCGGCGTGAAGGTGAACACGTTCAGGCCCGAGTCCAGGAGCGTGGAGATGCCCAGGTCAGGGACGTAGAGCGAGGTCGCGCAGCTGAGCGCGGTGGACTCGATCTCCCAGCGCACCTCCTGCCCGG
>JAEWQZ010000012.1 GCA_023460255.1 Actinomycetes bacterium | reverse complement strand
GGCGGACCGGGCGTCGATGAACCCGACGTGGCCGGCTGCCGCGGGCCGGGTGGCCAAGCCGTGCGTGGCCGGTGAGGAGCTCGCGCTGCGCCTGGGTTGCTCCCGCCGGCAGGCGGAGGCCCTCGTGCGCCACGGCCGGGCGTACTCGGGTGCCCTCGCGTGGACGGGGGACGCCCTGGCCGCGGGCGAGATCGATCCGGCCAAGGCCCGGGTCCTGGTCGAGGCGTTGGACGCCGTCCCGGTGCCTGTGGCCCTGGACGTGCAGGAGGCCGTGCTACCCGGGGCACCGACGCGCACCCCCACCCAGCTGGCCCGCGATGTCGCCCGCGCCCTGATCACCGTGGACCCGGAAGCCGCCGCCGAACGCCACCAGGCCCGCGCCCTCGGCCGCCGCGTCGACGTCCCCCGTGTGCTCGCCGACGGGATGGCCGGGATCTGGGCCGTGCTGCCGGCCCCCGACGCCGCCCGCCTCGACTCGTCGCTGAGCGCCCTTGCCCGGTCCGCGCGTACCGCCGGAGACCCCCGCACGTTGGACCAGCTCCGCGCGGACCTCCTGGTCGACCTGACCACCCGCACCATCACCGGCACCGCGCCCACCGCGTACGACAGGAGCGAGTCGGCGGCGTCGGGAGCCGCGACGACGGTGGGCGTGGGCCCGGCGATGAAGGCCGCCGGTTCAGCCGGGGGCACGCGCCGCCCGCACGCGCGGACGGAGATCCGGGTGAACGTGGCCTTGTCGACCCTCCTCGGACTGGACGAGGACCCCGGTGACCTGGCCGGTTACGGGCCGATCACGGCCGAGGCCGCTCGGGCGCTGGCCCGCGGCGGGGTCTGGCGGCGCATCGTCACCGACCCTCTGACCGGGGCGGTCCTGGACGTCGGGCGCACCCGGTACCAGCCGCCAGCGGACCTCGACCAGCATGTGCGCGCCCGGGACCGCTCCTGCGCGCGCCCCGGATGCCCTGCGACTGCCGAGACGTGCGACCTGGACCACACGGTGGAGTACCACCGCGCCCACGGTCCGACGGCGGACACCAACCTCGGCCCCCTGTGCCGACGCGACCACACCGTCAAGACCGACGCGGGGTTCACGCTCGAACAGGTGAGCCCTGGGATCTTCGAGTGGACCACCCCCACCGGCCACCGCTACCGCAGCCGACCCGGCCTGGACATCCCCTACGAGCGCCTGTCCCGCGAAGGGAACCCCCCGCCGTACTGAGGGGTTTCGGTTGAGTCGAAGAGGGGTCTGCTGAACGGAAGGGGCCCGGCAGGATCAATGGCTCGGCCGAGCCGGCGCGGGTGGAAGAAGCGGCGCCCAGGATCCCGCCGCTACGCCTGCTCGGCCGGCAGGTACGCGGCCGCCTGGAGGCGGAAGAGCTCGGCGTACCGCCCGCCGGCGGCCATGAGCTCGTCGTGCGTGCCCTCCTCGATGACCCGGCCGGCGTCCAGCACGTAGATCCGGTCGGCGGTGCGCACGGTGGAGAACCGGTGCGAGACGACCAGCGCACTCCGGCCGGCGAGCACCGTGCGCAGCGAGGCGAACAGGTCGTGCTCGGCCCGGGCGTCCATCGCGGCGGTGGGCTCGTCGAGCACCACCAGCGGGGCGTCCCGGTACAGGGCCCGGGCGAGCGCGACGCGCTGCCACTGGCCACCGGACAGGTCCCGCCCGCCGGGGAACTCCCGCGAGAGCGGGGTCGACCACCCCTCGGGCAGCCCGGCCAGCGTGCGCTCGATGCCCGCGGCCGCCGCGGCCGCCCGCACCCGGTCCAGGTCCACCTCCTCGCCCGGACGGCCGATCGCGATGTTGTCGGCCGCGCTGAAGGCGTACTGCACGAAGTCCTGGAAGATCACGGTCACGCGGCGGCGCAGGCTCGACCCCGTCATGCGCCGCGCGTCCACGCCGTCCCACAGCACCGATCCCGCGTCCGGCGCGTACAGCCCGGCGACGAGCTTGGTCAGCGTCGTCTTGCCGGAGCCGTTCTCCCCGACGAGCGCGACGACCTCGCCGGCGCGGATGCGCACCGAGACCCCGTCGAGCGCGGGCTGCTGCGCGCCCGGGTACGTGAACGAGACGGCCGCAGTCTCCACGGTCTCGAACGTCGGCGGCGCCTCGAGGCGGTCGGCGTCCTCGTCGTCGGGCCGGATGGCGAGGAACGCGGCGACGTCGTCCAGGAACAGCCCGGACTCGAAGACGAGCCGGACGCCGTTGGTGACGGCCTGCACCTGCGTCGCGAGCATCCGGATGGCGACGATGGCCGCGCCCGCCGCCGCGACCGCCACCTCGCCGCGGGCCACCAGCCACACCAGCGCGACGAGCGTGCCGGCCAGCGCGACCGCGGCGCCGAGGTTGCCGAGGGCCGCGAGCACGGAGCGCCGCCGCAGGTGCCCGCGCAGGTCCGCGAGGTAGCGGCGGTAGCTCGCGTCGAGCCGTCGGCCCAGCTCGGGGGCGAGGTCGAAGGCGCGGACCTCGGCGGCCTCGTCGCGACCCGTCTGGAGCAGGACGAGGTACTCGCGCATCCGTTCGGCGGCCGTCTGCCTGACGGCGAAGTCGAACTCCAGGCGGCTCTCCCGGCGGCTGGTCAGCACGAGGGGCAGCCCGCCGAGCAGGAGCAGCGGCAGCAGCGCCGGGTGCAGGCTGACCAGCGCCGCCCCGAGGCCGAGGCTGGCCAGGGCCGAGCCGATGACGAGCACGACGCCCTGGGTGACCTGGTAGGGCCGGTAGATGGCGTTGGTCTCCACGCGCTGGAGCCGGTCGAAGAAGTCGGGGTCCTCGAAGTGCCGCAGGCTCACGCTCGTGGAGGTGCGCAGCACGTCCCGCCACGTGTACGCGATGACGCGCTCGCCGAGCAGCCGTTCCACGTTGCCCTGCACCGCCCCGACCAGACCCGTGGCGGCCGTGAGACCGGCCAGGACGCCGACGGGCAGCCACAGGCGGGGCAGGGCGTCGGCGTCGTCCGCGACGGCCAGGATCGCGTCGAGCACCCGCTCCACGGTCAGCACCTGCGCCGCGAGCGCGCCGGCCGCGACGACCTGGAGCCCGACGACGGCGCAGAAGGCCGCCCGCCCGGACGCCCACACGGTGCGCAGCGAGCGGGCGACCAGCGCCGCCAGGCGGCGGAGCGAGCGTGGTCCCCGCCGACGCGCGGCGAGCACGTCCACAGGGTCGATGTCCATGGGGCAAGGATCACACACGGGACGGACCGGACATATTCTCGAGGGCCGATCGCGGCACGGACCACCCGTGCGGAGCAGCCCGGGCCCACGCGTGCGGAGCAGCCCCGGCCGCGGCGGCCGCGTCGGGCCCCCCGCCTAGACTGACGGTCGGACCTCGTCCGGGACCTCTCGGGATCCCGGAGCGGGGCCCGTCGTGCTGCCCACCGGGCCGTGCGGCGCGCCGGCCGCGCGCAGACCACCTCCTCCACCCGGGAACCGATGAACCTCACTGGAGTCCTCTCGGCGCTGCTCGCCGACCCCGCCGCCGCTGCCGTCGCGGAGCAGGCGGGCGCGAGCGGCCCGCGCACGCCCCTTGACGTCGTCCTGCCCGTGGGCGCCCGCCCGCCGGTGGTCGCCGCCGCGGCGCGCAGCCTCGCGGAGCGTGAGCCGGGTGCCGTGCTCACCGTCGTCACCGCGACCGGCCGGGAGGCGGACGACCTCGCCACCGCCCTCCGGTGCTACCTGCCCGCCGACGACGTCGCAGTCCTGCCGGCCTGGGAGACGCTGCCGCACGAGCGGCTCTCCCCGCGCAGCGACACCGTCGCGCGCCGGCTGGCCGTCTTCCGTCGCCTGACCCACCCCGAGGCGGGGCACCACGGTGCGGGCCCGGTGCGGGTGCTCGTCGTGCCCGTGCGCGCGCTGCTCCAGCCCGTCGTGGCGGGCCTCGGCGAGCTGCGCCCCGTCACGCTCGCCGCGGGCGACACCGCGGACCTCGAGGACCTCGCCGAGCGCCTCGTCGGCGCCGCGTACTCCCGGGTGGACATGGTGGAGCGGCGCGGGGACTTCGCGGTGCGCGGCGGCATCCTCGACGTCTTTCCGCCCACCGAGGAGCACCCGCTGCGCATCGAGCTGTGGGGCGACACCGTCGAGGAGATCAGGTGGTTCGCCGTGGCGGACCAGCGCTCCCTCGGGGAGGCGCCCGACGGGCTCTGGGCGCCGCCGTGCCGCGAGATCCTCCTCACCAAGGCCGTGCGGGAGCGCGCGCGCGGCCTCGTCGACGACCTGCCCGGTGCCGCGGAGATGCTCGAGAAGCTCGCCGCCGGCATCGCCGTGGAGGGCATGGAGTCCCTCGCCCCGGTGCTCGTGGACCGCATGGTCCCGGTCCTCGACCTGCTGCCCGAGCGGTCGCTGCTCCTCGTCGCCGAGCCCGAGCGCGTCCGCCGCCGCGCGCACGACCTCGCGGCGACCACGCAGGAGTTCCTCGCCGCCGCGTGGACCGCCGCTGCGGCCGGGGGACGCACCCCGATCGACCTGTCCCGCGCGTCGTTCGCCGACTACGGCGCCACGCGCGAGGCCGGGATCGCCCGCGACCTCGGCTGGTGGACGCTGAGCGGGTTCTCGCTCGACGCGGCCCTCGGTACCGCCGAGGGGACCGACGGTGGCCCCGACGATCGCCAGGACGCGGACGCGGTCGCGGTCGCGGAGGAGGGCGGGGACGGCGACGCGCTCGTCGTGGCGGCCCGCGACGTGCGCGCCTACCACGGCGACGTGCCCCGCGCCGTCGCGGACCTGCGGGGCCACCAGCGCGACGGCTGGCGGCTCGTGCTCGCCACGGACGGCCCCGGTCCCGCGCAGCGGATGGTCGAGCAGCTCTCCTCCATGGACGTCCCGGCCCGCAAGGTCACCGAGCTGCCCGAGGCGCCGGAGGCCGGCGTCGTGCTCGTCGTGCCCGCCCCCGTGGGCCGCGGCTTCGTCGCCGAGGCGCTCCGGCTCGCCGTGTTCACCGAGGCCGACCTCACCGGCCGACCCGGGGCGTCCACGCGCGACATGCGCGGGCTGCCCGCGCGGCGCCGCAACGTCGTCGACCCGCTCCAGCTGCGCCCGGGGGACTACGTCGTGCACGAGCAGCACGGCGTCGGACGCTTCGTCGAGCTCACCGCGCGCACCATCAAGGCGGGGCCGGCGTCGGGCACGCGCGAGTACCTGGTCATCGAGTACGCGAGCTCCAAGCGCGGTCAGCCCGGTGACCGCCTCTACGTGCCCACCGACCAGCTCGACCAGGTCACCAAGTACGTGGGCGGCGAGGCGCCCGCCCTGAACAAGATGGGCGGCTCGGACTGGGCGAAGACCAAGGGCCGGGCCCGCAAGGCCGTCAAGGAGATCGCCGCCGAGCTGATCCGCCTGTACTCGGCCCGGATGGCCACGCCCGGCTACGCCTACGGCCCCGACACGCCGTGGCAGGCCGAGCTCGAGGACGCCTTCGCGTTCGTGGAGACCCCCGACCAGCTCGCCACGATCGACGAGGTCAAGGCCGACATGGCCAAGCCCTACCCGATGGACCGGCTGATCTGCGGCGACGTCGGCTACGGCAAGACGGAGATCGCGGTGCGGGCCGCGTTCAAGGCGGTGCAGGACGGCAAGCAGGTCGCGGTGCTCGTGCCGACGACGCTGCTCGTCCAGCAGCACCTCGAGACGTTCTCCGAGCGCTACGCGCCGTTCCCCGTGACAGTGAAGGCGCTGTCCCGGTTCCAGACCGACGCCGAGGCGAAGGCCGTCGTCGAGGGCCTCGCCGACGGCAGCGTCGACGTCGTCATCGGCACCCATCGCCTCATCACGGGCAGCGTGCGGTTCAAGGACCTCGGGCTCGTGGTGATCGACGAGGAGCAGCGCTTCGGCGTCGAGCACAAGGAGACGCTCAAGCAGCTGCGCACCGACGTGGACGTGCTCGCGATGAGCGCGACCCCCATCCCGCGCACCCTGGAGATGGCGGTCACGGGCATCCGCGAGATGTCCACGCTGGCCACCCCGCCCGAGGAGCGCCACCCCGTCCTGACGTTCGTGGGCGCGTACGACGAGAAGCAGGTGGTGGCCGCGATCCGGCGCGAGCTGCTCCGCGAGGGACAGGTCTTCTACGTGCACAACAAGGTCAGCTCGATCGGGCGCGCCGCCGCCCGGATCGCCGAGCTGGTGCCCGAGGCGCGGGTCGCCGTCGCGCACGGGCAGATGGGCGAGCACCAGCTCGAGCAGGTGATCGTCGACTTCTGGGAGAAGCGGTTCGACGTGCTCGTCTGCACCACCATCGTCGAGACCGGCCTGGACATCTCCAACGCGAACACCCTCGTCCTCGAGCGGGCCGACCTGCTGGGCCTGTCCCAGCTGCACCAGCTGCGCGGGCGCGTCGGGCGCGGGCGGGAGCGCGCGTACGCCTACTTCATGTACCCGCCCGACCGGCCGCTGACCGAGACCGCCCACGACCGGCTCGCCACGATGGCCGCCAACACCGACCTCGGCGCGGGCATGCAGATCGCCCTGAAGGACCTGGAGATCCGCGGCGCGGGCAACCTCCTCGGCGGGGAGCAGTCCGGGCACATCGCCGGGGTCGGCTTCGACCTGTACGTGCGGATGGTGGCCGACGCCGTCGCGGCCTTCCGCGGCGAGGCCGAGGAGGGGCCGGCCGAGGTCACCATCGAGCTCCCGGTCGACGCGCACCTGCCGCACGACTGGATCGCGCACGAGCGGCTGCGCCTGGAGGCCTACCGCAAGATCGCCGACGCCGCGACGACGGCCGACCTCGACCAGGTGCGGGCCGAGCTCGTCGACAGGTACGGCGCGCTGCCGGAGCCCGTGGAGAACCTCATGGCCGTGGCCGCGTTCCGGGGCGTCGCGCGGGCGGCCGGGCTGACCGACGTCACGTCGCAGGGCAAGTTCGTCAGGTTCGCGCCGGTGGAGCTCCCCGAGTCGGCCCAGCTGCGCCTGCGCCGGCTGTACCCGGGGACAGTGCTCAAGCCCGCCGTCCGCACGATCCTCGTGCCCTTCCCGACGACGGCGCGGCTCGGCGGCCGCCCGCTGGCCGGGCGCGAGGTGCTCGCCTGGGCGCAGGACCTCATCACGACGGTCCTGGCACCGCCGGCGCCCACCGGCGCGTCGCCTACGATGGGCGGCGCGGACCAGGCCTGAGGAGGATGCGCGTGAGGGCTCGCAAGCTCGTTGCCGGGGCGGCGCTCGCCGTCGTCGTGGCGCTCGCCGGCTGCTCGGTCCACCCCGGCGCGGCCGCGGTCGTGGACGGGCAGGAGATCACCCCCGACCAGGTCGAGGTCGCCACCACCCAGCTCGCCCAGGTGCTCCAGTCGGCCGAGGGCGGCACGCTCGGTGAGCAGGCGATCCTCCAGTTCCTCATCGACGCGCCGTACTACGCGACCGCGGCGGAGGAGGCGGGCATCGGGGTCGAGCTCGACGAGGCCCGCGACCTCATGGACGAGAACCTCGCGGGCCGTGGCCTGGAGCCCGTGGACTGGTCGGACGAGAGCGTCGCGATCGGGCGCCACGTGCTCGTCCTGAACGCCCTGGTCGGCCTCGACGACGGCGGGGCGGCCGCGGCCGCGGGCGAGAGCGCCGCGCTCGCCGCCGACGTCGCCGTCAACCCCCGGTACGGCCAGCGCGACCCGCTGACGGGCTTCATCGGCGACCTGGCGCCCGACTGGATCGTCGCGGCGACCGGCGCCGGGCAGTGACCCCGGGCGACGCGGGGCGGGCGTCACCCGGCGCCGCGCTCGCCGACCTCGTCGCCGTGATGGACCGGCTGCGGTCCCCGGGCGGCTGCCCGTGGGACGCCGAGCAGACGCACGCCTCGCTCCTGCCGTACGCGGTCGAGGAGGTCTTCGAGGTCGTCGAAGCCGTCGAGGACGGCGACCGCGCGGCCCTGCGTGAGGAGCTCGGCGACCTCCTGCTCCAGGTCGTCTTCCACGCCCGTGTGGCGGCCGAGCACCCCACCGAGCCCTTCGACATCGACGACGTCGCGGCCGGCATCGCCGCGAAGCTGCGCGCCCGGCACCCGCACGTCTTCGCCGACGTCAGCGTCAGCGGGGCCGAGGAGGTGCACCGGAACTGGGAGGTCATCAAGCGCGCCGAGAAGAACCGGGCCTCCGCGCTGGACGGCATCCCCCGGGGGATGCCCGCCCTGGCCCGCGCCGAGAAGGTCGCCTCGCGGGCCCGTCGGGCCGGCCTGCCCGTCGACGACGCCGCCGCGGAGGTCACTGGGGGGATCACTGCCGGCGACGGGGCGGACGATGGTGCGGACCTCGGCCGGCGCCTGCTCGCCCTCGCGCTGGAGGCGCAGGCGGCCGGCGTCGACGCCGAGGCGGCACTGCGCGCCGCGGTGCGCGACCTGGAGACCGCCCTGCGTCGCCGCGAGCCGCAGGCACCCCCCGAGGGCGGAGGCGACGACGCCTCCGGCGAAAGCATCGGATGATTGAGGCCCAAGGTCCTGGCGGAGAGCCCGGATCCGGTCGCTACGTTCTGGAGGGGTGTCGCTGATGCCGCCCGGACGAGGAGAGCGCGCCATGAAGATCGGTATCCCACGGGAGTCGCGGCCGGGCGAACGCCTGGTCGCCGCGACGCCCGCCACCGTCGCCCAGCTCGCCAAGCTGGGGTACGACGTCGTCGTCGAGAAGGGCGCCGGGACCCGGGCCAGCTACCTCGACGACGCCTACGCGCAGGCCGGTGCGACAGTCGTCGACGCCGCGGCCGTCTGGGCCGCCGACGTCGTGACCTGCGTCAACACGCCGACGGCCACGCAGCTCGGCAAGCTCCGCAAGGGCGCGGTGCTCGTCTCGATGCTCGCGCCGCAGTCCGACGAGGCGCTGGTCGCCAAGCTCGGCAAGCGAGGCGTGACGGCCCTGGCTCTGGACGCCGTCCCGCGCATCTCGCGCGCGCAGGCGCTCGACGTGCTCAGCACGCTCTCCAACGTGGCCGGCTACCGAGCGGTGATCGAGGCCGCCGAGGAGTACGGCGGCATGTTCACCGGGCAGGTGACCGCGGCCGGCAAGACGTCGCCCGCCACCGTCTTCGTCATCGGTGCCGGCGTCGGCGGCCTCGCGGCGATCGGCGCCGCGAACAGCCTCGGTGCCCAGGTGCGCGCCTTCGACGTCCGACCCGAGGTGGCCGAGCAGATCGAGTCGATGGGCGGGGTGTTCGTCGCGGCGCCGCAGGCGCAGCAGGAGATCAGCGCCGACGGCTACGCAAAGCCGCTGACCGACGAGCAGCAGGCCGCCGCGATGGAGGTCTACGCGGCCGAGGCCAAGCGCGCGGACGTCATCATCACGACGGCGCTGGTGCGCGGCAAGGCGCCGCGGACGATCACCGCCGAGATGGTCGCCACCATGCGGCCCGGCAGCGTCATCGTCGACCTGGGCGCGCCCGGCGGCGGCAACTGCGAGCTCACCGTCCCCGGTGAGCGGGTGGTGACCGAGAACGGCGTCGTCGTCCTCGGCTACACCGACCTGACCAGCCGGATGCCGCGGCACACCTCGCAGCTGTTCGGCACCAACATCGTCCACCTCATGACGCTGCTCACCCCCGAGAAGAACGGCGAGCTCACCCTCGACCTCGAGGACCCGGTGCAGCGCGGCATGACGATCACCCACTCCGGCGAGGTGCTCTGGCCACCACCGCCCGTCGCGGTGTCCGCGGCACCCGCGGCCACGGTCGCGGCGCCCACGGAGGAGGAGCTCGCCGAGCGCGCCCGCGTCGCCGCCGAGAAGGCGCGGCGCAAGGCCACCCGCCGCAACGTCCTCTACGGGATCGGGGCGGTCGCCTCGCTGGTGATGCTCGCCGCGGCGGACAGCGCAACCGTGCAGCACCTGACGGTGTTCGCGCTGGCGGTGATCGTCGGGTTCTACGTGATCTCGAACGTCAACCACGCGCTGCACACGCCGCTGATGTCCCAGACCAACGCGATCTCCGGGATCATCCTCGTCGGCGCGCTCCTCCAGGTCGGGTCCAGCGACGCGATCGTCTCCACCGTGGCGTTCATCGCCGCGGCCGTCGCCAGCATCAACATCTTCGGTGGCTTCCTGGTGACGTACCGGATGCTCGGCATGTTCCGGAAGGACGTGTGATGACCCTGACCTCCGTGGCCCAAGCCACCTACGTGATCGCCGCGGTCCTCTTCGTCCTCTCGCTGGCGGGCCTGTCCAAGCAGGAGACGGCGCGGCGCGGCAACATCCTCGGCATGGTCGGCATGGTGCTGGCCCTCGTCGCGACGGTCATCCTCGCGCTCGACCTGTCCGCCCGGGACGTGTGGGTGACGGCCCTGCTCATCCTGCTGGTGTTCGCCATCGGCGCCTCGGCCGGCATCTGGCGGGCCCGCACCGTCGAGATGACGCAGATGCCCGAGCTCATCGCCATCCTGCACAGCTTCGTCGGCATCGCCGCCGTGCTGGTCGGCTACAACTCCTACATGACCGCCCACGTCGACGCGGTCCACCAGATCGAGGTGTTCCTCGGCGTCTTCATCGGTGCCGTGACGTTCACCGGCTCGATCGTCGCCTACCTCAAGCTGTCCGCGAAGATGAGCTCGGCACCCCTGATGATCCCGGGGCGGCACGCGATCAACCTCGGCATCATCGTCGCGTCGCTCGGCCTCATGGCCTGGTTCATCGCCGGCAACGGCGTGCTGCCGCTGGCGATCATGACCGGCCTCTCGCTGGCGCTCGGCTGGCACCTCGTGGCTGCGATCGGCGGCGGCGACATGCCCGTCGTCGTGTCGATGCTCAACTCGTACTCCGGGTGGGCGGCGGCCGCCGCGGGCCTCATGCTGAGCAACAACCTGCTCATCGTCACGGGCGCCCTCGTCGGCTCCTCCGGTGCGATCCTGTCCTACATCATGTGCAAGGCCATGAACCGGGCCTTCATGAGCGTCATCCTCGGCGGCTTCGGTGCCGAGGGCGGCACCGTCGTCAGCGGCGACGCCTACCAGGGCGAGCACCGCCCCGTCCTCGCCCCGGAGGTCGCCGACCTGCTGTCCGAGGCGCGGTCGGTGGTCATCGTCCCGGGCTACGGGATGGCCGTGGCGAAGGCGCAGTACCCGGTGGCCGACCTCGTCTCCCGGCTTCGCGCCCAGGGCGTCGAGGTGCGCTTCGGCGTCCACCCGGTCGCCGGGCGCCTGCCCGGGCACATGAACGTGCTGCTCGCCGAGGCGAAGGTGCCGTACGACATCGTCCTGGAGATGGACGAGATCAACGACGACTTCCCCGAGACCGACGTCGTGCTCGTCATCGGCGCCAACGACGTCGTGAACCCGTCGGCCCTGGACGACCCGAACTCCCCGATCGCCGGGATGCCGGTGCTCGAGGTGTGGAAGGCGAAGCACTGCATCGTCTTCAAGCGGTCCATGGCCACGGGGTATGCGGGCGTGCAGAACCCGCTGTTCTTCAAGGAGAACACCGCGATGCTCTTCGGCGACGCGAAGGTGCAGGTGGAGGAGATCCTCACCGCGCTGCGCGTCCGCGAGGGCGTCGCCGTCTGACCCGCCACCACCCCTACGACGAGGGGGCCCGCCGGTGCGGCGGGCCCCCTCGTCGCGCCCGAACGTCCCGCCTGCGGACGGCGCCCACCTCGCTAGGCTGGACCACGGCCGGTTGACGTCGACCGGCGGCGGGGCAGCCCCTGGATCGCGCTCGAGTGGCGCGGACGACGTCGGGGCTCCCGGGCCAGTCATCCAAAGCCAGCGAAGGAGCACCCGTGGCCACAATCGAGGCCGTAGGCGCCCGCGAGATCCTGGACTCGCGCGGCAACCCCACTGTGGAGGTCGAGGTCGCCCTCGACGACGGCACGATCGCCCGCGCCGGCGTGCCCTCGGGCGCCTCGACCGGCGCCTTCGAGGCCGTCGAGCGCCGGGACGGCGACAAGGGCCGCTACCTGGGCAAGGGCGTGCAGGACGCCGTCAACGCCGTGATGGACGAGATCGCCCCCGAGCTCGTGGGCTTCGAGGCCTCCGAGCAGCGGCTCGTGGACGCCGCGCTCATCGACCTCGACGGCACCCCGAACAAGGGCAAGCTCGGCGCGAACGCGATCCTCGGCGTCTCCCTCGCCGTGGCGAAGGCCGCGGCGGACTCGGCCGACCTGCCGCTGTTCCGCTACGTCGGCGGCCCCAACGCGCACGTCCTGCCCGTGCCGATGATGAACATCCTCAACGGTGGGTCGCACGCCGACTCCAACGTCGACATCCAGGAGTTCATGATCGCGCCGATCGGGCCGAGCACGTACCGCGAGGCGCTGCGGACCGGCGTCGAGGTCTACCACTCCCTGAAGTCCGTGCTGAAGGCCCAGGGCCTGAGCACCGGCCTCGGCGACGAGGGTGGCTTCGCGCCGAACCTGCCGAGCAACCGGGCGGCCCTGGACCTCATCATCTCCGCGATCGAGAAGGCCGGCTTCACGCCCGGTCAGGACGTCTGCCTCGCGCTCGACGTCGCGGCGACGGAGTTCTTCAAGGACGGCGCGTACCAGTTCGAGGGCAAGGCGATGTCGGGCGAGGAGATGATCGCCTTCTACACGAAGCTGGTCGCCGACTACCCGCTGGTCTCCATCGAGGACCCGCTGTCCGAGGACGAGTGGGACGACTGGGCCGGCCTGATGACCGTCGTCGGCGACAAGGTGCAGATCGTCGGCGACGACCTGTTCGTCACCAACCCGACGCGCCTCGCGCAGGGCATCGCCGGCAAGAACGCGAACGCGCTCCTGGTCAAGCTCAACCAGATCGGCACCCTGACCGAGACGCTCGACGCCGTGACCCTCGCCCAGCGCGCGGGCTTCATGACGATGACCTCGCACCGCTCCGGTGAGACCGAGGACGTCACGATCGCCGACCTGTCCGTGGCCACCAACGCCGGCCAGATCAAGACCGGCGCCCCGGCCCGCGGCGAGCGGATCAACAAGTACAACCAGCTGCTCCGCATCGAGGAGGAGCTCGACGACGCCGCCGTCTACGCCGGCGCGAGCGCCTTCCCGCGCTGGAAGCGCTGACCGCACCACACCACGACGCGGGGCCCGGCCGGAGCGATCCGACCGGGCCCCGCGTCGTCGTCGGCCGCCCCATCCCCGACCCCACCGCCATCCCCGACCTCACCGCCCCATCCCCGACCCCACCGCCCAGAGTGGAACGATCTGCTGTCGTTTCGTTCCACTGTGTGGGGTCGGACCCTCGTTTCGTTCCACTCTGCGGGGTGTGTGGTGGGGGCGGGCGGGCGCTGACTCGGACGGGGCGCGCCGGGCGCGGGGCTCCCGGGCCTGCGGTGACGCCCGGGGCACAATCGACTCATGTCCCGCCGTCCGCCCTCGCCGGTCGCCGCACGCCGCCGTGCCGCGTCCGGTGCCGAGTCGGGCCGGAGCGCGCC
>JAEWQZ010000011.1 GCA_023460255.1 Actinomycetes bacterium | reverse complement strand
GCGTCGGCCTGCGCCGGCTGCGCCGAGCGGCTGACGCGGCCCCGCCCGACGCCCGGCCGGGGACCCTGGTGGATGCCCTGCTCGCCGCGTGCCTGGGCACCGGCGAGCGTGACGACACGTGCGTCCTCGCGGCGGTGCGGCTGCCGGACGGCCCGCGGCGGACCGACTGACCGGTCAGGAGCCCGTCCAGACGAGCGTGCGGCCGATCCAGACCACCGGGTGCCCGTCGGCGAGCTCGAGCGCCGGCGGGAACGCGATGAACTCCAGCTCCCGGGTCCCGGGGACCTGCGTCGTCCACAGCACCGCGCCGTCGGCGAGGCGCACCGCGTCGACGTACCACCTGTTGTCGCGCACGCTCGTGACCACGACCGCGTGGCCGTCGCCGAGGCCGCCGAGCGCCGCCCGCAGCCCGCTCATCTCCACGGACCACCGCTCGATGCCCGTCAGCGTCTCCAGCGACCGGAGCCGGCCGTCCGCCGCCACCACCACCGCCCCGTCGTGCCGGGCGACGACACGCCCGCCGCGCAGCGGGGTACGCCACAGCTCGGTCCCGGCGTCCAGGTCCACGGCCACGAGGGTCTGCCACGAGTTGCGGGAGAGCAGCAGCACCTCCGGCACGGACCCGTCGGAGCTCCGCGGCTCCGCGACCCGGCCCTCGATCCCCACCGCTGATCCCACGGTGTCCGACCAGGTGCCGTCGGCCACGCGCTCCCGGTCCGCCACCGTCACCCACGCGGCGAAGCCCCAGGCACCGGCGGCGACCTCGGCGCCGTCGTAGCCGGTGCCCGCCGCGTCGACCTGCGGCGTCCAGCTCCCCAGCACCCGCCCGTCGTCGACCGCGAGCACGGCAGTCGTCGGCCCGCGCACGACGACGACCGGCCCGGCGACCTCGATCCGGGCCGTGTACCGGCCGTCGGACACGCGCGGCTCGAGCGGGAGCTGCGTCACCCACGCCTGCTGCCAGGTGTACGGCTCCACCCGCCGGACCACGAGCGTGTCCCCCGCCCGGTCGGCCAGGACGAGGTCCCGCCCGATGACACCGGACCCGCCGGACGCCTCCGCGAGCTCGCGCTCACTGGCGACGCTCCCGTCGCTCAGGTCGATGCCGACGAGGGCCGGCGCACCGATCGAGGAACCCTCGCCGTCCGGATCGAGCACCAGGTGCGGCTCGCGCCAGCACCAGGCGGTCGGCGGGTCGAGGGTGACGCCGATCCCGCACGTGTCGGCGGGCCCGGTCCCGTCCAGCAGCACCGACCAGAGCTGCTCCCCCGTCTGCTGGTCCAGCCCGCGCAGCATCGGCTCACGTGAGGCCAGGGAGGTGACCGTGACGATGCCGTCGCGTACGGCGAGCACACGGTCCGCCGGGGCCGACCAGCGGTCGGTCCACCGGGTGGACAGGACGCCCACGGCGGCGGTCCCGGCCTGGTCACCCGGGTCGAGGAGCAGCAGGGCGCCGGCAGTGGCCGCGAGCACGACGCCAGCAGCCGCCCAGCGCAGGGCGGCGGGTCGGCCGCCGCCCCCGTCCGGCGCCACCGTCACCGAGGACGCGCCGGTCGGGTCCCCCTCGGGCGAGGGCGCGCACGCGACCGCGTCGGGGTCCGCCGTCGTGCCGGCGGCCAGGGTGACACCGCGCAGGGCAGGACCGGGCGACGGGGGCGGAGCGCCGTCGTCCTCGACCAGTTCGACCGGGACCATGCGGTCCGGTGGCCGCGACGCCATGGTTCGACGGTACTCCGCGCGCGCGGCGCGGACACGGGGACGGCACGGGTCCGCAAGCAGGTCACGGTGTGGTGACGATTCATGATCACCCGCAAGGCGCCAGCGCCGGCCCCCGCGGGATCGCTACCATGCGGACGCGACCGTCCGTTGCACCACCCCGAACCGAGGAGAACCCGTGAGGTACGCCCGCCTCGCTGCACCCGCAGCCGCGCTCGCCCTTGTCGTCGCCAGCGCCGCCACAGCAGGTGCGGAGCCGATCGACATCGCCACGGACGACCCGGCGTTCGTCGTCGGCAACACCGTGTGGGACCTGTACGCCAGCGCGCCGCCCACCATCCAGAACGTGTGGATCTACGAGGAGGGCATCGACCCGACCGCCGACGACGCCGACGACCACCTGGTCAACTACGGCTACCACGACCTGTGGTGGTCCACCTTCGTCGGTGGCACCACCGAGCAGTGGGGGATGCTGGACGGCAGCATGGTCTTCGACATGACCGAGACGGCCGAGGGCGACATCGTCCTGCTCGGTGCCACGGAGCGGCTCGACGGCCTCGACGTCACCGTCGAGTACCGGTTCTACGCCGACGGGGACCTCGTCCGCTCCCTCGCGACCTACACGAACCCCGGCGACGAGCCTGTCACCGTCAGCACCGGCACCTGGTCGGGCTTCGGCGACGGCGACGAGGCGACCATCGCGGCCACCTCCTCCGGCGACACCGCCGTGACCCCCGCCGACCGGTGGCTGATCAGCCACAACGGCGGGCAGGGCGAGCCGGTGCTCACCATGGTGTGGCAGGGTCCGGGCGCCGACGTGTCGCCCGACGACACCACGGCCGGCACCGCCGGGGAGTTCGCCTTCAGCCTCACCACGCTCCAGGAGATCACCCTGGCGCCGGGCGAGACCCTTCGCCTCGCCTACTTCACCCAGGTCACGGCGTACGAGGTCGCCTCCGAGCCGGAGCCGACGCCTTCGCCGGAGCCGTCGGCTTCGCCCGGGCTCGGCGAGACGCCCGTCCTGTCCGACATCGACGCCGCCGTGACCACCGCGACGACCGCGACGAGTGAGTTCGACGCCTTCACCGGCCGCCTCACCGCCGGCCTCGCCGCCGGCACCGAGGTCGCCAACTGGGGCACCGTCAGCGCGCCGGTCGCACCCCCGGCCACGCCGGGTCAGGGCGACCCCGCCTACACCGGCTGAGCCGGCACGCAACCGCCGAGGGGCGGCCCCACCGGGGCCGCCCCTCGGCG
>JAEWQZ010000010.1 GCA_023460255.1 Actinomycetes bacterium | reverse complement strand
CACCAGGCCGCCGGTCGCGGCGGGGCGGGTCGTACGTGGGAGACGCCACCCGGGAAGGCCCTGACGCTGTCCGTGCTGCTGCGCCCGCCGGTGCCCGCGCACCGGCTCGGCTGGCTCCCGTTGCTCGGCGGCCTCGCCGTCGTGCGCGCGCTCGCCGGCCTCGGGCTGGAGGCGGTGCTCAAGTGGCCCAACGACGTGCTCGTGCCCGACGCCGCCGCCGAGCCGCTGCCCGGCTGGGGCCGCGACCGGAAGGTGGCGGGGGTGCTCGGCGACCTCGTCCCCGGACGCGCGGGCGAGGCCTCGGCGGCCGTCCTCGGCATCTGGGTCAACGTGGCGCAGCCCGCCGGGACGCCGGTGCCGAGTGCGACGTCGCTCGCGGCCCTCGGGCTGGACGTCGACCGGGTCGACCTCCTGGTCCGGGTGGTCGCCGCGCTGGTGGGTCTCGACGACGCGTGGCGGGCGGCCGACGGCGACGCGGTCGCCGCCGACCTCGCCGCGGAGTGCGCCGCCGTGTGCGCCACGCTCGGCTCGCCCGTGCGGGTCCTGATGCCCGGCGGGGAGGTGCTCGAGGGTGACGCCGTGTCACTGGGCGACGACGGCGCGCTGCGGGTCGCCGACGGGTCCGGCCACGTGCGGGCGGTCCTCGCGGGTGACGTCGAGCACGTGCGGACGACGGCCGCGGGCCCGGTCTAGCCTGACGCCGTGGACGAAGGAGCCGGCCCCGACAGCTCCACGTTCGCGCGCCTCGAGCAGAGCGTCCTCGGCGGCCCGCGGGTCCTGTCGATCGCCGAGCTCGCCGCGCGCCTCGAGGCGCCGCCGGAGCGGCTGGTCGCCCTCTGGCAGGCGTTCGGGCTTCCGGAGGACCCGGACGCGAAGGTCTTCACCGAGTACGACGCCGCCGTCGTCGGCCGGCAGCTCGCGGGCAGCGACACGGGTGAGCTGAGCCCGACCGTCGCGGCGTCCCTGGTCCGCTCCGTCAACCACCTCACCGACCGGCTCGCCGTCTGGCAGGTGGAGACGCTCGTCGAGCACCTGGCGCAGCGGTACGGGCTGGACGACGTGACGGCCCGGATCCTGCTGCTCGACCGCCTGGCCGACGCGGTCCCGCTGCTTGAGGAGCAGCTCGTGCACGCGTGGCGGCACCACCTCGTCAACCACGCGGCCCGCACGGCGTCGCAGGTCGCGACGGTGGGCCACGTGCCCGACCCGACGCGGCTCCCGCTCGCCCGCGCCGTCGGGTTCGCCGACGTCGTCTCGTTCTCCGCCCGGACGGCGGGCCTCCCGGCGGCGGAGCTCGCCGACGTCGTCCAGCGGTTCGAGTCACGGGCGCGCGACGTCGTCAGCCTGGCGGGCGGGCGCACCGTGAAGACCATCGGCGACGCCGTGTTCTTCGTCGCCGACGAGGCCGCGGTCGGCGCACGGGTCGCGCTGGACCTCGCCGACGCCTTCGGCCCGGACAGCCCGACGCCGGTCCGGGTGGGCGTCGTGTGGGGGCAGGTGCTCGCCCGCTTCGGCGACGTCTACGGGCCGCCGGTCAACCTCGCCGCCCGGCTCACCTCGGAGGCCGAGCCGTGCACGGTGCTCACCGACGAGGCGACCGCCGCGGAGCTCGCGCCCGACCCCGCGCTGACGACGACCCCGCTCGCCGAGCGCGCCGTCCCCGGCTTCGGCCGCGTGCGGCCCGTACGGCTCGACCGGGCGGCACGGACCACCTGACGGGGGTCAGCCGAGGTCGAGCGTGATCGGGACGACGGGCTCGACGGGCTCGATGAGCTGCGGGCCGTCGTTGCCGACCGCGTTGACCTCGGTGGAGACCGGGGTGGCGACCAGGCGTGGAGCCGGACGGCGCAGCAGCTCGGCGACGCGGTCGAGGTCCGTCAGGTCCGGGTCGAGCCACGCGTCCCAGCGCCCCGGGTCGAGGATCACGGGCTGGCGGTCGTGGATCTCGGCGAGCGCGGGGTCGTCGGTGGGGGCGCCGCCCGTGACGATCGTCATGGTGACCAGCCAGCGCTGGGGGTCGTCGTCGGCGCGCTGCGGGTCGCGCCAGAACTCGTACAGGCCCGCGAAGGCGAGCACCCCGCCGTCGTCCGGGTGGATCCAGAACGGCTGCTTGGGCGTCCGACGGCGTCGCCCGCCCGTGGTGCTCGCGGCGTCGGGCGCGGTGGCGGAGGCCGCGTCGGGCGCCTCCTGCCACTCGTAGTAGCCCTCGGCCGGGACGAGGCAGCGGCGGGCGGCGGCCGCCCTGCGGAAGGCGGGCTTGTCGGTGAGCGTCTCGACGCGGGCATTGATCATCCGGGAGCCGACCGACGGGTCCTTCGCCCAGCCGGGGACCAGACCCCAGCGGGCGAGCCGCAGCGCCCGGACGGCGTCGGCCCCCTGCGGGGCGTCCTTCGGCGGGCGCTCGACGACGATCCGCACGGCGTCGGTGGGGGCGACGTTCCACGACGGTGGGAGGAGGCCGGCGTCCGGCGCGACGTCGGGCGGCGCGACGGCGAAGGCGTCGGCAAGGTCCTGGGCCTCGCGGAACGAGGCGTAGCGGCCGCACATGGTGCCAGTCTGCCTCCGGGCGCCGACGTCGGCCGGGTCGGGGCGGCGTGAGGAGCACCGGTCCCGCACGGACGGCGGTCGCGCATCGAATCGTTGTGACCCGATACTCGTGGGGTGAGCGACACGCGAGACACCGCCGGCGGCCGCGCCCCCGCGGGACCCCGCACGCCCCCGACCCCACGGGGCGCGGCGCTCGTCCTCGTCATCGGCTCGCTGACGCTCCTGCCGGCCGTCAGCACCGACATGTACCTGCCGTCCCTGCCCGAGGTCGCCGCCGACCTCGGCAGCACGCGCGCCGGCGCCCAGTTCACCATCACCGGGATGCTCATCGGGGGCGCGATCGGGCAGCTCCTCGTCGGGCCGTTCGCCGACCGCGTCGGGCGCCGCCGTCCCGCGCTGCTGGGCATCGGGCTGCACGTGGTGCTCTCCCTGCTGTGCGTCGTCGCGCAGGG
>JAEWQZ010000009.1 GCA_023460255.1 Actinomycetes bacterium | reverse complement strand
CTCCTCACCCCGACGGTGCTGCTGAACGGCTCCGAGCTCGCCGGAGACGTCGACTGGCGCGACGAGGCGGCGCTGCGGCGCTCGATCGAGGAGGCCCGCGGCTGACCCTGGCACACTGGACGGGACGTGGCCGGGCGGTGCGCCGCCCGGCCCGGCCCGGCCGGGACCGTCGCCCGGACCGGTCCCATCCCGCCGCCTTAGCTCAGTGGTAGAGCATCCGCCTTGTAAGCGGACGGTCGTCGGTTCGAATCCGACAGGCGGCTCCATCCGGAAGGCCCGGCGAATGACCCGGGCGCGGCTTTACCGGTGCAGCGACGTCGGGCGTGCCCGCAGGCGCCGGACCAGGCCGTCAGTGCGGATCCGGACCTCTCGCGGCGACCTCCGGAATGGCCGTGGAAAATGCCGGGACGCGGAATGGGACTACGCCGAACGGGCGACCGTCGCGCCTGGTCAAGCCCAGTAGGGGCCCGCAGCGGGTGAAATGCGCGCGCCCGAGCGGGTGAAGCCCGCGTGGTGTCCGAAATGTTCCTCGCACTTGCCGCAGACTTGGCTCGTCCCGTCGAAGCGGTCCCACCCCCCAAGGGGAGCGCAGCGCCGGGGCAGCCGGCCCCCACCGGCTACCACCCCCCCTTGCGGGCCACCCACCCGCACCCGACAGAAGGACACACTCATGGCTTCCACGCGCCGCAAGGCTGCCGCCGTCGCGATCGCCGTCGTCGGTGTCGCCGGTCTCTCCCTCGCCGCCGCTGCCCAGCTCACCCTCACCACCGAGTCGCTCGGCGCCGGCAGCATCGATGTCGGCTCGTGCGACAACTCGGTCGCCGTCACGTACACGCGTGCCTGGGACGTGACCGACGGCGAGGACGTCACGACCGCCGTCAACTTCGGCGGCGTCGACGCCGCCTGCGCCGGCCTCGACTACGAGCTGACCCTGCTCGGCGCATCGAACTCCATCATCGGCACGGCCTCCGGGAGCGACATCACGCTGGTCGACGACGCGTTCAGCGTCACCGTCGACGAGGCCACTGCGGACATCCAGGGCGTCGCGCTCGTCATCTTCGGCAACTGACCTCGTCCTTCCGAGCGCACGCAGTGGTCGCCAGTGAGGGGACCGAGCAGGACGGCGCGGGTCTCCCGCGCCGCCTGCTCGGCCTCGCAACCAGCGTCGCCTGGATCGCCGGCTCGCTGATCGTCGGTTGGCTGCTCTGGCCGAGCTCGCTCGGCGGGTGCACCACCCTGACGATCGTCTCCGGTGAGTCCATGGAGCCGACGTACTACACCGGCGACCTCGTCGTGTCCCGGTGCGGCCCCGTCGAGGTGGGCGACGTCGTCGTCTACAACCCGCCCGACGTCGGCAGCGCCAGGGTCATCCACCGGATCGTCGGCGGCAACGCCGACGACGGCTGGGTGATCCAAGGTGACAACAACGACTTCCTCGACCCGTGGGAGCCGACCGCCGAGGACATCCTCGGCCACGCGGTGCTCCACCTGCCCCACGTCGGTCGGATCGCAGGAATCCTCGTCAGCCCCCTGACCTGGATCTCGCTGCTGGTGATCGCCCTGGCGATCGTCGTCTGGCCCGGAAAGCCCGACGAGGACGCCACCGAGCCGGACGCCGACCCCCTCGGCGCCGGCGAGCCCGCCCGTGCGGAGGAGATGGAGGTGCAGCCGTGACTGGTCTGCGCTGGTCGTCGAACCCCTCGCTGGTCCGGTCGTGGCGCCGAGGCGGACACGAGTCCGCGGCCGCCCGCCAGCAGTCCCCCACGGCCCCCGTCAGCGACGAGGGCCCGTCCCAGGAGCTCCCCATGCTTGCCCGGCTCTCCCGCATCCCCCGGCTGCGCGCCGTCAACCGCCGCGCCGCCGCCCTGACGCTCGCGTTCCTCGGCATCGCCGGCTTCGGCGTCGCCTCGGCGGCCCAGCTCTCGCTGTCCTCGGCGCCGCTGGGCGCCGGCTCGGTGATCGTCGCGACGTGCCAGAGCGCCGGCACGATCAACGTCGCCTTCACCACGGCCTGGAACACGACGACGGCGCCGAACGCGTACCGCGTGACAGAGGTCAGGCTGTCCAACGTCAACGCCAACTGCAACGGCAAGGCGTACCAGCTCCAGATGCTCCAGGGCGCCTCGCCGAACCAGGTCGCGCTGGGCAGCGGGCTGAGCGGCACCCTGTCGGTCAGCGGCGGCAACGCCACGATCACCGTCACCGGCACCCAGCCGCTCGCCGCCGACGTCACCGGCGTCGCGCTGGTCATCCAGGGCTGACGAGCCGGAGCACACGATGACCACGCGCGCGAACGGGGTGAGGCAGCGGGCTCTCCGCGGCCTCGTCGCGGTCGTGGGCGTGGCCGCGATCGCCGTCGGTGGCCTCTCCGTGGCCAACGCCGCGACGCTCACCGTGAACGGCGGTGGGGTCTCGACCCTCGAGGCCGCGCCGTGCACCACGCAACGCATCAACCTCCAGCGCAACTGGCTCATCGTGTTCTACGCCGTCACGCTCTCCGGTATCCCCGCGTCGTGCCAGGGCAAGCCGATCATCGTGTCGGCATCGAACGACTCCATCAACGGCACCTCGAGCGGAGCGACGTCGTCGAGCGTCCAGATCCGTACCGACAACAGCTGGACCGCGCCCACCTTCACCGTCCTCATCGACGGCTGGATCGTCCCCGTCAACCAGTGAGCCCGGAGCACAGATGACCCGCACGCAGGCGCACCGACGCCGACGCCTCGCCGGCGTCGGGCTCGCGGTCGTGTGCCTCGTCGGCCTGGGCACGGGCTCGGCGGCGCAGATGAGCGTCGGCTCGGGCGGTGTGGGCTCCGGCGTCGCCGTCGTCGGCGACTGTCAGGGGACCACCCCCGTCCGCGCCCAGATGTACAGCGCCTGGGTCTCGGGGCAGGGCTTCCGGACCACGGGGCTGCGCCTGCACGGCGTGGTGCAGGGCTGCGGGACGCAGTCGTACCGGGCGGTCCTCGTGAACGCCGCGGGTGCGCGGCTCGCGGAGGCGATCGGCACGGTGCCGGACGGCGGCGGCTCGTTCGACACGCCGAGCTTCACCGGGGTGGACACCGCGCTGGTCGACCACGTCGAGATCGTCATCCACACGTGAGGGGTTCCCGGCGGATCTCTGCGACGGCGGCCCTCGTGGCCGCCGCCGCTGTCGTGACCGGCGTCGTCGTCGCGCAGGCCGCCAGGCTCGACGTCGATGCGGG
>JAEWQZ010000008.1 GCA_023460255.1 Actinomycetes bacterium | reverse complement strand
TCGCGGGACACCGCCCCGTTGCCCCCGGTGCCTGCGGACGTCACCCCGGCCACCTCGGACGACGAGCCGCGCGGCACCTCTCGCGGGCGCCGTCCGCGCAACCGCCGGCTGGTCGGGGCCGCCGTGGCGGGCGTCGTCCTGGTGCTGCTCGCCGGCGCCTACGTCGGTGCCCTCTGGCTGTGGTCGGACCGCGTGCCACCGGGGACCACCGTGGCGGGCGTGGAGATCGGCGGCCTCGCCGCCGACGAGGCGGTCAGCACCCTCGAGGAGGCGCTGCACGACGCGGCGACCGGCGACCTGGAGGTCGCCGTGGACGACAAGCGCACGACGCTGGACCCGGCAGCCGCGGGCCTCGCGCTGGACGCCACCGCCACCGTCGAGCAGGTCACCGGCTTCGGCCTCGAGCCGGCCCGGCTCTGGGCGCAGGTCTTCGGGGCCGGTGCCGCCGAACCGGTCAGCGACGTCGACCGCGACGCGCTCGCGAGGGCGCTGGAGGCCGTGGTCGAGCCCCTCTCGACCCCGCCGGGGGACGGCGCGCTGGCCTTCGTCGAGGGGCAGCCGTCGGCGACGCCGTCCGCGGACGGCGTCACCCTGGACGTCCCGGCGGGCGTCGACCTGCTCGCCACGTCGTGGCTGACCGCCGCCCGGCCCGTCGCGCTGCCCACCGTCGTCGACCCGCCGGAGATCGACGACGGGGACGTCGAGGAGGCACTGACCACCCTCGCCGAGCCGCTCGGGGAGGGGCCGGTCACGGTCGCCGTCGCCGGCCAGGCGGCGGAGCTGCCGGCCGACGTCCTGACGGGTGCCGCGTCGTTCGTCCCCGAGGACGGCGAGCTGTCGCTCGTCCTCGACGGCCCCGTGCTCGTCGAGGCCGTCGTCGCGCGCACGACGAACCTGCTCACGGCCGCCGAGGACGCGACCTTCGCCTTCAACAGGTCCGGGCCCGTGATCGTGCCCGGAGCGCCCGGCACCACCCTCGACCCCGACGGGCTCGCGGACGCCGTCGCGGCGGCCGCCACCTCCGGCGCGGAGCGCACCGCCGAGGTCGAGCTCGTGGAGTCCGACCCGGCCGAGTCCGTCGCGGCGCTCGAGGCGCTGGGCGTCACGGAGATCGTCTCGGAGTTCTCGACGCCGCTGACCAGCGAGCCGAAGCGCACCCGGAACATCGCCAACGCCGCGTCGAAGATCAACGGGATGCTCATCCGGCCAGGTGAGGAGTTCAACCTCGCCGACGCGCTCGGGCCGATCGACGCCGCCCACGGCTACGTCCAGGCGGGCGCGATCATCAGCGGGGAGCACACCGAGGCATGGGGCGGCGGCCTGTCGCAGATGTCGACCACGACGTACAACGCGGCGTTCTTCGCGGGCTACGAGCTCGTGGAGCACCAGCCGCACAGCGAGTACTTCCGCCGCTACCCCGAGGGCCGCGAGGCGACGATCTTCACGCCGCAGATCAACATGCGCTGGAAGAACAACACCCCCTACGGGGCGCTGCTGCAGTCGTGGGTCGCCGACGGGCGGGTGTACGTGCGGGTGTGGAGCACGAAGCACTTCACCGTCGAGACGACGACGAGCCGCCGCTCCGACGTCGTGCAGCCGCGCGTCGTCTACTCCGACTCGCCGACGTGCGAGCCGCAGTCGGCGGGCCAGCCCGGGTTCAGGGTGACGGTGACCCGGCGCGTGCTCCTCGACGGCGTCGAGCAGGACTACGAGTCGTGGACCGTGCGCTACAAGCCGCAGAACACGATCCGCTGCGGCGCCCCGCCCGGCTGAGTCAGTCCTCGACGGGTGGGCGCGGTCGTCGAGGCCGCGCGGGCGGGACGATCTTGCCGACGGCGATCTCGGCGGCGTCGACCCGCACGTCGCCCCGGCGCGTGCGCACGAGCACGCCGTCCGGCCCCGTCGCCAGCAGGTCGCCGAGCACGTCGCCGAACATCCCGTCCGGCAGCCGCCGCCGCACGACGACGCGGACGCCGACCGGCCAGCGGGTCCACTCCTGCACGCTCACTCCTGCACGACTCCGTCCACCGGCGCGCTCCCGATCGGGACGGGGCGCCGTCCTGAGGGATACTAGGTGCCGACCCCAGCCGGCACCCCGGAGGACCGCCGTGACCTACGTGATCGCCCAGCCCTGCGTCGACGTCAAGGACAAGGCGTGCGTCGAGGAGTGTCCCGTCGACTGCATCTACGAGGGCAAGCGCTCGCTGTACATCCACCCCGACGAGTGCGTCGACTGCGGTGCGTGCGAGCCGGTCTGCCCGGTGGAGGCCATCTACTACGAGGACGACGTGCCCGAGCAGTGGAGCGACTACTACCGGGTGAACGTGGAGTTCTTCGACGCCCTGGGCTCGCCCGGCGGCGCCGCGAAGCTCGGGGAGATCGACCACGACCACCCGATCGTCGCGGCGCTCCCGCCCCAGGCCGGCACGGCCTGAGCCCACCCGTGGGCCTGATCACGTCCGGCTTGCCCGACTTCCCCTGGGACACCCTCGCGCCGCACGCCCGCCGTGCCCGCGCGCACCCGGACGGCATCGTCGACCTGTCCGTCGGCACCCCGGTGGACCCCACCCCCGAGCTCGTCCGCCAGGCTCTCGCGTCGGCGGCGGATGCCCCCGGGTACCCGACGACGCACGGCACCCGTGAGCTGCGCGAGGCCGCCGTGGCGTGGCTCGCGCGGCGCCGGCGGGCCCGGGTCGACCCCGAGGCCGTCCTGCCGACGGTGGGCTCCAAGGAGATCGTCGCCGCGCTGCCTGCCCTGCTCGGCCTGGGGGCGGGGGACGTCGTCGTGCACCCGGAGGTGGCCTACCCGACGTACGACGTCGGGGCCCGGCTGGCCGGTGCGGCGGCGCTGCCCGCGGACGACGTGCGTGCCTGGGCCGGTCGGCACGACGTCCGGCTCGTCTGGCTGAACTCTCCGGCGAACCCCACGGGGCGGGTGCTCGACGTCGACGGGCTGCGCGAGGTCGTCGTGGCGGCGCGGGCCGCGGGCGCCGTCGTGGCGTCCGACGAGTGCTACGGGCTGCTCGCCTGGGACGAGCCGTGGGCCACCGAGGGTGTGCCCAGCGTCCTCGACCCGCGGGTGTGCGACGGGGACCACACGGACCTGCTGGTCGTGCAGTCGCTGTCCAAGCAGTCCAACCTCGCCGGGTACCGGGCAGGGTTCGTCGCCGGTGACCAGCGCCTGGTGTCGCGGCTGCTGGAGGTGCGCAAGCACGCCGGGATGATGGTGCCGGCACCGGTGCAGGCGGCCGCCGCGGCTGCCCTGGCCGACGACGAGCACGTCGTCAGGCAGGCCGACCGGTACCGGCGTCGCCGGGCGGCGCTCGTCGGCGCCTTCAGCGAGGCCGGCTACGTCGTCGACGACTCCGTGGCCGG
>JAEWQZ010000007.1 GCA_023460255.1 Actinomycetes bacterium | reverse complement strand
CGCCGCGGACGGGTCATGCCGAACGCTCGACCCAGACGCGCAGGGCGTCCCGGACGAGGGTCGCGCCCGCCTCGCCCCCGTAGTTCGCCGCGAACCTCGGGTCGGCGACGTACATGTCCGCCAGGCCGAGCAGGTACCCCGTGTCAGGGGTGCCCGTCCCGTGGCCCGGGGTGCCCGGGATCGAGGCGAGCCACGCGGCGTGCTGCCGTGCGACGTCCTGCGCCTCGTCGGAGTCCGGGGCGACGCCCGCCTCCGCCACCGCGGCCCACGCCTGCGCGATGGCGGCGGTCCGCTCACCCCAGGCGCTGCGCTCGTCGTCGGACATGCCCCGCCACCACCTGTCACCGGCGGCGTACGCGTCGGCCCCCCAGCGCTGGGTGACCTCCGCCTCGTACTGCGTGTGGTCGAAACCGTCGAACATCTCCTCGGCCACGATCGGGCCTCCCGTCTCCAGCGTGTCGATCGTCCGAGCGACCGACGCGGCCATCCGCGTCAGCCGCTGCTGCTCGGTCCGCAGCGCGGCGAGGTGGCGGCGCAGGGCGGCCGCGCGGTCGCGTTCGCCGTCGAGGACCGCGCGCACCTCGGCGA
This sequence comes from Actinomycetes bacterium, assembly GCA_023460255.1. Taxonomy (GTDB): domain Bacteria; phylum Actinomycetota; class Actinomycetes; order Actinomycetales; family Cellulomonadaceae; genus Actinotalea. The sequence continues at coordinate 3,250 of JAEWQZ010000007.1, read as the reverse complement.
GCGGCAACCCCAGCGAACGCAGCACCAGCGCCTCCTGGAGCCGGACGAGCGCGTCGTCGTCGTAGTAGCGGACGCCGCCGGGGCCGACCCACGTCGGTGGCAGCACGCCCACGGCCTCGTAGTGCCGCAGGGTGCGGCTCGTGGTGCCGCTCGCGCGTGCCACGTCCCGGATCGAGTGCTCACCCATCCCGTCACCTCCTCTCGGACGTCGACGACGGTATGCGGTGACGTTACGTCAACCGCAAGGGGCCATGGCGAGCGCCTCGAGCACCCGCGGCGCGAGGTCGGCGGCGTCCGCCACGACGTCCAGGGCGCCGGCAGCGGCCAGCTCGCCGGGCGCCGCGTACCCCCACGCGACACCGAGGCACTCGATGCCGTGCGCGGCCGCGCCGTGGACGTCGTGCTCGCGGTCGCCCACCATCACGACGCCGGCGGTGGGTGCGTCAGCGCGGGCGGCCCACGCGAGCGCGTCCGCGATGACAAGGGCCTTCGTCGAGGTGTGCTCGTCCAGAGGAGCGCCGACCACGGCGTCCAGGTACCGGCTCAGGCCCAGGTGCTCGCAGATCGGGCGGGCGAAGACCGTCGGCTTGGAGGTCGCCACGACCAACCGGCACCCGGCACTCCGCAACGCGGCGAGCGCATCGAGCACCCCGGCGAACACCGTGACGTCGTCCATGCCCCCGGTGGTGTAGGCCGCCCGGTGGGCGGCCACGGCCTCGTCCGTCCGGTCGGCTGGCACGCCGTGCGCAGCGAACGAGTCGGTGATCGGCGGCCCGACGAACGAGCGCAGAGTGCGCGCGTCGGGCACCTCCAGCCCGAGGGTCCGGTACGCGTGCGCGACGGACGCCACGATGCCGGGTGCGGAGTCGACGAGGGTGCCGTCCAGGTCCAGGAGCACGAGGGGGGTCACCGGGCCATTCTCCCGGGTGGGGGGCGGTCCGCCCGGACGGCGGACCGGGTCCCCGCCGAAGCCCGGTAGCATCGGGCCCACAGGCGAAGACCCGGCCATCACCGGTGAGCCTCCGGAGGAACGGGGACGCGAGCGGACCGGCCGCTCGTCGTCCCTCAGTAGAACCGGACGGGTGGGCCCGTGACAGCCCACGAGAGCGGTCGCCGTCCGCGCCCCCGGGTGCGGCGGCGGCAAGCGAGGTGGTACCGCGGTGCCCCGCCCGTCGGCGGGTCGTCGTCCTCGCACGAGCACACGCAGCCGTGAGTACCCAGGAGCCCCCGCGATGGTCTACCCCCTGCACCGACGCTCGACCGACGGAGCTGTCGGCGTGCCCGCCTCGCCCGACCTGCCCGCGCTGGAGAGGGACGTCCTCGCGCACTGGGAGGCGGACGGCACGTTCGCCGCGTCGATCGACGCCCGCCCCGCGGGCCAGGACGGCGCCAACGAGTTCGTCTTCTACGACGGCCCGCCCTTCGCGAACGGGCTGCCGCACTACGGGCACCTCCTGACCGGCTACGCCAAGGACGTGGTGCCGCGCTACCGGACGATGCGCGGCCGGCGCGTCGAGCGGCGCTTCGGCTGGGACACGCACGGTCTGCCCGCCGAGCTCGAGGCCGAGCGGATCCTCGGCATCACCGACAAGTCGCAGATCGACGCGATGGGCATCGAGGCGTTCAACGCCGCGTGCCGCGAGTCGGTGCTGCGGTACACGGGCGAGTGGCGCGAGTACGTCACGCGCCAGGCCCGCTGGGTCGACTTCGACAACGACTACAAGACCCTCGACCTGTCCTTCATGGAGTCCGTCATCTGGGGCTTCAAGCAGCTCTACGACAAGGGCCTGGTCTACGAGGGCTACCGCGTCCTGCCCTACTGCTGGCGGGACGAGACGCCGCTGTCCAACCACGAGCTGCGGATGGACGACGACGTCTACGCCGTGCGCCAGGACCCGGCCGTGACCATCGGCGTGCGGATGGAGACGGGCGAGCTCCTGCTCGTCTGGACGACCACACCCTGGACGCTCCCCGCGAACCAGGCGATCGCCGTCGGGCCCGAGGTCGACTACGTGCGGGTGTGCCCGGCGGCGGGTTCCGCGCTCGAGGGCGAGGTCGTGGTGCTGGCGCAGGCGCGCCTGGCCGCCTACGAGCGTGAGCTGGGGACCCCGGGGACCGAGGACGGCGCAGCGCGCGTCCTGACTGACCGCGAGGGGCGCACCTCGTTCCCCGGCAGCGAGCTCGTGGGGCTGCGCTACACGCCGCCGTTCGGCTACTTCGTCGGCCGCAACGGGGACCACCGGATCCTCGGCGCCGCGTTCGTCACCACGGAGGACGGCACGGGTGTCGTGCACCTCGCACCCGCCTTCGGCGAGGACGACATGGCGGCGTGCACCGAGGCGGGGATCACCCCCGTCGTCACCGTCGACGGCAAGGGCCGGTTCACGCAGGAGGTGCCGGACTACGCGGGCCTGCAGGTCTTCGAGGCGAACCAGCACATCGTCCGGGACCTCAAGCACGGCACGGGGCCGCTGGAGCACGTCGCCGAGCCCCAGCGCGTGCGCCTCGTGCGGCACGAGACGTACGAGCACTCCTACCCGCACTGCTGGCGCTGCCGGAACCCGCTGATCTACCGGGCCGTGTCGAGCTGGTTCGTGCGCGTCAGCCAGTTCCGCGACCGCATGGTCGAGCTGAACCAGCAGATCACGTGGGTGCCCGAGCACATCAAGGACGGCCAGTTCGGCAAGTGGCTCGAGGGCGCCCGCGACTGGTCGATCTCGCGCAACAGGTACTGGGGCACGCCCATCCCGGTGTGGACCAGCGACGACCCCGCGTACCCGCGGATCGACGTGTACGGCTCGGTGGCCGAGCTCGAGCGCGACTTCGGCGTGCCCGTGACCGACCTGCACCGCCCGTTCATCGACTCGCTCACCCGGCCCAACCCGGACGACCCGACGGGCCGGGCGACGATGCGCCGGATCCCCGACATCCTCGACGTCTGGTTCGACTCCGGGTCGATGCCGTTCGCGCAGGTGCACTACCCGTTCGAGAACACCGACTGGTTCGAGAACCACTACCCGGGCGACTTCATCGTCGAGTACATCGGGCAGACGCGTGGCTGGTTCTACACGCTGCACGTGCTCGCCACGGCGATCTTCGACCGCCCGGCGTTCCGCACCGTCATGTGCCACGGCATCGTGCTCGGCGACGACGGCCGCAAGGCCAGCAAGAGCCTGCGCAACTTCCCCGACCCCGTGCAGATGTGGGACGTGTACGGCTCCGACGCCGTGCGCTGGTCGCTGATGTCCTC
>JAEWQZ010000006.1 GCA_023460255.1 Actinomycetes bacterium | reverse complement strand
ACCGACGCCCGTACCGCGCTGGCCGGCCTCGCCGCCCGCGGCGTGCGGTGGCCGGAGCTGCCGCGCGTCAGCGGCCACCCCCGCCCGGCAGCGGTCCTCGTCCTGTTCGGGACGCTGGACACCCGGTCGGCCGTGCACGCGGCCCCGGCGGTCCCGGCCGACCTCGACCTCCTTCTCGTCGGCCGCGCGGCCTCGCTGGCGCACCACCCCGGGCAGGTGGCCTTCCCCGGCGGCAGACTCGACGAGGACGACGACGGCCCGGTCGCCGCAGCGCTGCGCGAGGCTGCGGAGGAGACCGGGCTCGACCCGGCGGGCGTCGAGGTCCTCGGCACGCTCGACGAGCTCCCGGTGCACGTGAGCAACCACGTCGTCGTCCCGGTGCTCGCGTGGTGGGCGAGTCCGTCGCCGGTCGCCGTCGTGGACCACGGGGAGTCCGCGGCTGTCTTCCGGGCGCCGGTCGCCGACCTGCTCGACCCCGCCAACCGCCGCATCGCGGTCCTGCCCGACAGGTTCGCCATGCGCGCCCGTCGGCCCGACGCCGGCCCGGCGTTCCTCGTGCCGCACACCGCGGGGACGCACCTGGTGTGGGGCTTCACCGCGCTCGTCCTCGACAGGCTGTTCACCGAGCTGGGCTGGGCGGAGCCCTGGGACACGACCCGCACCGTCGAGGTTCCGCTGTAGGTCGCGTCGGCGCCGCCGCACGCGCATCCACCCGGCTCGACCGACCCCGTGCCCGCAGTACGATGCGGCCACCGAGCGGCGCTGGGGCCAGGCGGGTCATCCGGCAGGTCGCGCCGCCTGAACGAGGAGGACCCTCATGGCCGCGCTCGACGACATCCTCAAGCAGCTGCCCGTCAAGGACATCGCGAGGACGCTCGGGGTGGATCGCCGGACGGCACGCGCCGCGGTCCGCGAGGGCGGCCAGACGATCCTGTCCGGCCTGCACCAGGAGACTCAGACGCCGGAGGGCGCCGCTGCGCTGGCGCAGGCGCTCAACCAGCACACCGGGCCGAAGCGGGTGTCCTCGGCCGCCGACATCGACACCGCCGACGGGGACAACATCCTCGGTCACATCTTCGGCAGCGAGAAGGATGCCGTCACGCAACGCCTCGGGGCCTCCTCCGCCGGCGCCGGCGGGATCGACTTCGGCAAGCTCCTGCCGATGCTCGCCCCGATCATCATGAACTACCTCGCGAACCGGAAGGGCTCCGGCGGGCAGGGCGGCTCCGGCTCGGGCCCCGACCTCGGCGACCTCCTGGGCGGCATGCTCGGCGGCGGATCCTCGAGCGGCAAGGGAGGCTTCAGCCTGGAGTCCCTCGGGGGCCTGCTGGGCGGGCTCTTCGGCAGGAAGTAGGCGCGCGACAGCCGCCGCGCGGCACGGGGCCCCGTCGTCCGACCAGGACGGCGGGGCCCCGTGCTTCGGCGTCCGAGCGGTGAGGCTAGGCCCCCGGGGTGAACGGCGGGGTGACGCCGTCCGCGTACTCCGGGGCCGGGAGGACCGTGTCGGTGGCACCGTCCCGGATCGCGCGGATCGCGTCGGCGATCTCCGCGCTGTTGGTCGGGACGGGCACCCCGCACGCCTCGAGCTCGGAGGCGAACTCGAGCGTGAGGCGGGACTTGCCCGCCTCGATCGCCTCGGCGGTGGTGCCCGTGGACATCTCGGTGGTCGCGTTGGCGACGTCGGGGACGTCGGCGCACACGTGGTAGACACCCCCACCGGCCACCCAGACGACCTCGTCCTCGCCGAGGATCTGGATGACCGTCGACTGCTCGGCCGTGTACTGCTCCACCGAGGCCGGGTTGAAGTCGATGCCCAGGGCGATCGCGACGACAGCGATCACGCCCCCGATCGCGCCCGCGACGCCCTTCTGGGTCCCGGACATGTCCTTGTTCATCAGCACGAGGATGATCAGCGGGACGAAGGCGATGATGGCGACGATCGCGCCGAGCTGGTTCTGGACGAAGAACTTGACGGTCTCGGAGCGCTTCGCGGGATCGAGGCGGTTCGCCTTCTTCCAGAGCATGGAGCCGGTGATCGACAGCGCGCCGATGACGACGAAGGCGACGATCAGCGTGATGAAGGCCCACTGCGGGAACTCGTAGCTGACCCCCTGCTCCACGAGCAGACCGGTCTCCTCGTCACGGACGAGACCTCCCGTGCCGCCGACCTCGGTGCGCTGGCGCAGCAGCCAGAAGATCGCGACGACCTCGAGCGCGATCGCGACGATCCAGAGCACCCACGAGATCAGTCGCAGCTGACCCGCCTTCTTCTTCGACGTCTCTGTGGGCTTCCACTCCGCCGGGGCCGACGACGTGGCGGGCTTCTTCGCGGCCATGAGGCCCCTTTCACGGGAACTGCGACGTTGCTGGCAGCGTAGCCGAGCACGCCTCGCCGGGGGCCCGGGCCGACGCGGGACTTTCGCGTCCCAGGGGCGCCCGCGCGACGCGTCCCGGCACGTCAGGTCCGTGCGCGCCGCTGCTCCGGTCGGGTGGTCCGTGGCCCGCCGCCCCGCGGGTCGGCCCGCCTGATGGTGCGACGGCCGCCGTCGTTGCCTAGGTTGCAGGCATGGCTGATGCGACTCGCGGGACTCCGCGCCGTGGCTGGGGCGTCGTCGGGGTCCCCTCGAGCGCGGCCGCCCACTGGCCGGGCCTGGAGAAGGCCCCGCGCGCCCTGCGGGAGGCCGGGCTCGTCGAGGCGATGCGCTCGGCAGGCCTGAGCGTCGTCGACCACGGCGACCGGCCCGAGGCCCGCTTTCGGTCCGCCCGGTCCGCGAACGAGCCGAACGACGTCGGCCGCGTCGTCGACGTGGTCCGCGACGCCGCCGGGGCGATCGGCGAGGTCGTGGCGGCGCGGCGGCGCCCCCTCGTCGTCGGCGGTGAGTGCACGCTGGCGATCTCGCTGGTCAGCGCCTTCGCCGAGGCTGGGCAGCAGGTGGGCGTGGTGTACGTCGACGGCGGCCGGGACCTGCGCCTGCCCGCGTCCCACCCCGCCGACCCCATCCTCGACTCGATGACGGTGGCCCACCTGCTCGACCTGCCCGGCGCCGTCGAGGCGTTGTCCGGCGTCGGCCCGCAGCGCCCTCTGCTCACCCCCGACCGGATCTGCTTCTACGGCGTCGAGGCGGACGAGGCCGGCGGGGCCGACGAGTGCCTGGAGCCCGCGCTCCGCTTCACCTCAGCGCAGGTCACGGGCGACCCGGTGGGCACCGCCGTGCACGCGGCGGAGGCGGCGAGCCAGTCGGCCGACGCCTTCGTGGTCCATCTGGACGTCGACGTGCTCGACTACCTGCTGCTCCCGGCCGCCGACGTCCCCCAGTACGGTCGTGGGCTGCGGGTGTCCACCCTCGTCCAGGCGCTCGGCATCATGGCCGCCCGGCCGCAGTTCGCGGGGATGACGGTCGTCGGGTTCAATCCCGACCACGCCACCGGCGACGGGTCGACAGCCCGTGAGCTCGTGCGCGCGGTGGTCTCGATCCTCGCGCACGCCGCCCGCTGAGGCGCGTCGCCTCAGCCCGCCGACGGGTCCAGCACGCGCCCGGCGAAGAGCACCAGCCCGGTGGCCGGGTGCACGACCTGGTACTCGAACGGCCGGTCGAAGCGCACCTCGAGGGCCGGTTCGGGGGCAGCCCCCGCCTCCAGCCCGATGGCGGTGACGGCCGCCGCGACGGTCCCGCGCTCCGCGACGGTGATCGTCGCGCCCTGGGCGACCGCGCTGACGAAGGCGTCCCGGAAGACTCCGTCGAGGTCGCCCTGCGGGGCCCGCAGCGAGCCGAGCCCGAGGTCGTCCAGCGCGTCGGTCACCTGGAGGGTCGCGTCGGTCTCCCACGTCGGCACCGTCAGCGCCACCCGCCGCTCAGCGGCGCGCCCGAGGTCGGCGTGCACCTGCTCCCACGTCCCGGCGGGCACCGTGGCGGCGTCGGGCAGGACGAGACGCATGACGAAGTCGTCGGTGTAGGCCAGCTCCACGGCCACCCAGCCGTCCCCGTCGGCGTAGGGCGCCGACATGGTCTGGTGCATGAGCGGAACTGTCGCCTGTGTCCCGTCGGCGCGCGTGAACGGCCCCTCCCACGTCGCGTTCGCGTGGAACTGGCTGCGCCACGTCGCCCCGAAGGTCACCGCGTCCATGAGCACGAGCCGCGTGTCGGGCGTCGGCGTGATCGGGCACTCGTCGAGCAGACCGCCCGTCTCGCGCTCGACCCAGGCGTCGAGGGCGGGCTTGGCGTCACCGGAGGCGAAGTCGGCCGGGAACACGTCGGCGAGGTGGAAGGCGGCGATCCGGTCCAGGAACGTCTGCTCCACCGGGTAGTCCTCCTGGACGAACGCGCTGTCGGCTATGTGCAGGAGGGGCGTCTCGGGTGGGTCGTCCGGGTCGATGCCCGCCACGTCGCCCTCGTGCTCGGCCAGCGCGGCCCGTAGGTCGGCGACCGCCTGGCTCCCCGTGAGTCCTGCGGCGGCGTCGATCTCCTCCGCCACCCGCCCGGAAGCGCCCTCGCGCAGCAGCGCCAGGGCGAGCTGGAGGCTCAGGGGTGAGGCGACGACGTCGCGCCCCGGTTCGCCGAGGTCCAGCAGCTGCGTGGCCAGCCGCACGGACGCGGCCGCCATCGTGTCGTCACGCGCGACGTCGGCGGCCACCCCGACGAACTCCACGTCGGCGCGCAACGGCTCGGCCGTCGGTTCCGCGGCCGGGGCCGCGCATGCGGACAGCACCAGCGCCGCCGCCACCGGCACCGAGCGCGTCATCCCGGCTCTCGCCGACGTCCTCCGCATGACAGCTCCTTCCCGTCGTCCCACAGCCCCGTCACGCCGCTCGTCAGTCGTGCGGGTCGACCACCCGGCCGGCGAAGAGCACCAGCCCGGTGCCCGAGTGGACCACCTGGTACTCGAACGGCCGGTCGAAGCGCACCTCCAGCGGCGGGAGGAGGGCGGCGCTGTCGTCGAGGACGATGGCGGTCACCGCCGCCGCGACCGTGCCCTTCTCAGCCACGGTGATGGTGGCGCCCTGGGCGACCGCGCTGACGAACGCGCCGGGGAACACCCCGTCGAGGCCGCCGTCCGGGGCGGGGAGTGAGGCCAGTCCGAGGGACTCCAGCGAGTCCGTGAGGTCGAGCGTGGTGTCGGTCTCCCAGGTCGGCAGCGTCAGGCTCAGCTCCGTAGGCGCGGCCCCATCGAGGGCCCTGTGCGCATCGACCCATGCCTCGACCGACAGCGCCCCGTCGTCGGGAAGGACGAGCCGCATGACGAAGCCCGCCGCGTAGGGCAGCTCCACGGCCACCCAGCCGTCGCCGTCCGCGTACGGGATCGCCGTCGCCTGGCGCATGAGCGGGACCAGGACGGTGGCACCGTCCGCGAGCCGGAACGGCCCGTCGGCGGTGTCCTCCGGCGCGAACTGGTTCGCCCACGTCGCCCCGAAGGTGACCGCGTTCATCAGGACGACCTGGGTGTTGGGCGTGGGGGTGACGGGGGCCTCCTGGATCAGGCCGCCGGTCTCCTCCACGGCCCACGCGTCCAGCAGTGCCTTGGTGATCCCGCGCCGCACCCCCGCGTCGTGGTACTCGGCGATCCGCTCGAGGAACTCCGCCTGAGCACTGGCGCCCTCCTGGACGAACGCGCTGTCGGCTATGTGCAGGAGGGGCGTCGCGGGCGGGTCGTCCGGGTCGATGCCCGCCACGTCGCCCTCGTGCTCGGCCAGCGCGGCCCGTAGGTCGGCGACCGCCTGGCTCCCCGTGAGCCCCGCCGCGGCGTCGATCTCCTCCGCCACCCGCCCGCTCGCGCCCTCGCGCAGCAGCGCCAGCGCCAGCTGCAGGCTGGCCGGGGAGACGACCACGTCCTCCCCCGGCTCGCCGAGGTCAAGCAGCTGCGTGGCCAGCCGGATCGAGGCCTCGACCATCGCCTCGTCCCGCGTCGCGTCGGCGGCCACCCCGACGAACTCCACGTCGGCGCGCAACGGCTCGGCCGGCGGCTCCGCGGCCGGGGCCGCGCATGCGGACAGCACCAGCGCCGCCGCCACGAGCACCGAGCGCGTCATCCCGGCTCTCGCCGACGGCCTCCGCATGACGGCTCCTTCCAGTCGTCCCACAGCTCCGTCACACCCCTCGTCAGTCGTGCGGGTCGACCACCCGGCCCGCGAACAGGACCAGGCCGGTCCCGGAGTGGACCACCTGGTACTCGAACGGCCGGTCGAAGCGCACCTGCAGGTCCGGGACCATCGGGAGGCTCTCCAGCTGGACGTCGATCGCCGTCACTGCCGCCGCGACGGTCCCCTTCTCAGCCACGGTGATCGTGGCGCCCTGCCCGACGCCGCCGACGAAGGCGTCGGTGAACACGCCGTCGAGGTCCCCGTCCGGTTCGGGAAGCGAGCCGAGGCCCAGAGCGCCGAGCTCGGGTGTGAGGTTGATCGTCGTGTCGGTCTTCCACCTCGGGAGCGTGAGCGCGAGCAGCGTGGGCTCGGCCACGTCGAGGGCGGCATGGGCGTCGGCCCAGGCGTCGGCGGGCGTCGCGCCGTCGTCGGGCAGCACGAGCCGCATGGCGAACCCCTCCGCGTAGGGCAGCTCCACGGCCACCCAGCCGTCGCCGTCGGCGTACGGGATCGACGTGCTCTGGTGCATGAGGGGCACGTCGACCGTCGACCCGTCGGCGAGAGTGAAGATGCCGTCGGAGGTGTCCGCCCCGCGGAACGGGCTCGCCCACGTGGCGCCGAAGGTGACAGCGTCCATGAGCACCACCCGCGTGTCCTCGGTCGGTTCCAGCGGGCACTCGGTCAGCAGACCGCCCGTCTCGTCGGCGACCCAGGCGTCCAGCGCCGGCTTCGGGTTGCCACCGATGAAGTCGACCTCGTACACCTGCGCCGCGTGATAGGCGGCGATGCGCTCGAGGAACGACGCCTCGACCGAGAAGCCCAGCTGCACGAACGCGCTGTCGGCCACGTGCAGGAGCGGGATCTCCGGCGGGTCGTCCGGGTCGATCCCCGCGACGTCGCCCTCGAACTCCGCCAGCGCCGCCCGTAGGTCGGCGACCGCCTGGCTCCCCGTGAGTCCTGCGGCGGCGTCGATCTCCTCCGCCACCCGCCCGGAAGCGCCCTCGCGCAGCAGCGCCAGGGCGAGCTGGAGGCTCGCGGGCGAGACCACGACGTCGCGCCCCGGTTCGCCGAGGTCCAGCAGCTGCGTGGCCAGACGGACCGACGCCGCCACCATCGCATCGTCCCGTGCCGCGTCCGCAGCCACGCCGACGAACTCGGCGTCCGCCCGCAGCGGCTCGGCCTGCCCGGGCGGGCCGGCCGGGGCACCGCAGGCCCCCACTGTCATCAGCACACCCGCCGCGGCAGCCCAGCCGGCAGCGGCCGTCGTCATCGATCGAGTCCGCATGAGGAACCGCCTCCGATCGCTGCCCCCTTGCGGGGCGAGGTCGTCCCGGGCGCCGCCCGCTCACATCGCTTCTGTGCCCGCAGGGGATGATCTTGCGCCTCGCCGGGCGAGCACTTCCGACCAGCGGCCGCTGGCTAGGCTTCCCGCATGCGCCGGCCGGTCCTCGTCCTCCAGCACGCGCCATGGGAGGGGCCCGGGCTGATCGCCCGCGCGCTCGCCGACGCCGCTCCCGGCGTCCCGCTCGTGGCGCGCACGGTGGTGCGGGAGCACGACCCGGACCTGCCGACACCGACGGACCTCGCCGGCCTCGTCGTCATGGGCGGCCCGATGAACGCCCACGACGACGCCCGGTTCCCCGGCCTGCCCGCCGAGCGCCGGCTGCTGGCCGCCGCCGTCGACGGTGACCTCCCCGTCCTCGGCGTGTGCCTCGGGATGCAGCTGCTCGCCCGGGCGCTCGGGGCGCCGGTGCACGCCGGTCACGGCTCCGAGGTGGGCCTGGCACCCGTGGACGTCGTCGGCGACGACCCGGTTCTCGCGCCGCTCGGGCCGGCGCCCACCGTGCTGCACTGGCACGACGACGCTGCCGAGCTGCCCGCCGGCGCGACCCTGCTCGCGCGGACCACCGCCACACCGGTCCAGGCGTTCCGCGCGGGGAGCGCGCTCGGGCTCCAGTTCCACGTCGAGGT
>JAEWQZ010000005.1 GCA_023460255.1 Actinomycetes bacterium | reverse complement strand
GCGGCGCGCAACGCCCAGGACGGCATCAGCGTCGTGCAGACCGCCGAGGGTGCCCTGACCGAGGTGCACAGCATCCTGCAGCGTCTTCGTGACCTGGGCGTCCAGGGCGCGAACGACTCCAACAACGGCGCCGCCCGGACCAACATCAAGACGGAGGCGGACTCGCTCATCAAGGAGCTCGGCCGGATCGCAGCCTCGACCAACTTCAACGGCACCAAGCTGCTCGACGGCTCGGCCGCGTCGCTGAGCTTCCAGGTCGGCGCGGACGGCAGCGCGAACTCGGCGATCTCCGTCAACCTCACCTCGGCGAACGTCACGACCGTCGCGACGGCCCTCGGCTACAACTCCGGCACCGGCGCGGTCAACGCCACGGCGTTCGACGTCTCCAGCCACGGCGCCGCCCAGACGACGATCGGCACGGTCGACACCCAGATCTCCGCGGTCTCGACGGCTCGGGCGAACCTGGGTGCGATGCAGAACCGGTTCGAGCACACGATCAAGAACATCAACGTGGCGGTGGAGAACCTCTCGGCCTCCGAGAGCCGGATCCGCGACACCGACATGGCGAGCGAGATGGTCTCGTTCACCCGGGCGCAGATCCTGTCCCAGGCCGGCACCGCGATGCTGGCCCAGGCCAACCAGATCCCGCAGGGCGTCCTGAGCCTCCTGCGCTGACCTGACGACCGACGCGGCACCAGCCGCACGCACGACCAGCACGACACGTAGGACCCGGGCCGGCGGCGGGAGGGACGGACTCCCGCCGCCGGGCCCGGCGCCCAGCAGGACATGCAGGACACAGCAGGACCCGGCACCAGTGAGCAGGGGGAGAGGAGCGGAACCGTGGCCAACCTCGGCATCGACGGCCTCGTCAGCGGCCTGGACACGACGGCGCTCATCAACCAGCTCATGCAGGTCGAGGCAGCGCCGCAGACGCTCCTGAAGTCGAAGCAGTCCGGCGCCCAGACCCTCGTCACGGCCCTCCAGGCCCTCAACGCCAAGGTCGCCTCGCTCGCGGAGAACGCCGCCACGGTCGCCAAGGCCGAGTCCTGGGACGCGTACAAGGCGACGTCGAGCGCGACGTCCGCGAGCGCGACCACGACCGCCGGCGCACAGCCCGGCTCCCTGACCTTCACCGTCGACGCGGTGGCCGCCTCCCAGGTCACGCTCTCCGCCGTCACGCCCGACGACGGCACTTACCTCCCCCAGATCCCCCCCGCCGTGACGGTGGCCAAGGGCGACGGGACGCTCGTCACCGTGTACCCGGCCACCGGCTCGCTGTCCGACGTCGCGCAGGCGCTCAACGACGCCGCCGAGGCCGGGGTGAAGGCCACCGTCGTCCGGGTCAGCAACGGCGAGACCCCCACCTACCGCATCCAGTTCACGGGCGTCACGACGGGCACCGACGGCGAGTTCGCCGTGTACGCGGGCACCTCGACGGAGGTCGAGGCCGCGCTCACCGCCGGCACCGCCGTCCGGCTCGACACCGACGTCGTGCGCACCGCCGCCGACGCGCAGGTGACCCTCTGGAAGGGCACCGTCGCCGAGCAGGTCTACACGCAGTCGTCGAACACGTTCACCGGGCTCATGTCCGGTGTCGACATCACCGTCACCAAGCCCACGGCACCCGGCGACGACCCCGTCACCGTGACGGTGGGCCGGGACCAGGCCGCCGTGACGGCGCTGGCCAAGGGCCTGGTCGGGTCCCTCGGCGTCGTCCTGTCGGAGATCTCCTCGCGCTCCGCCACGACGACGTCGACGAACAGCGACGGGACCACGAAGGTCACCGGCGGCCTGTTCACCGGCGACAGCGCCGTGCGCGGGATCCAGCAGACCCTCGTCGAGGCCGCCTCCTACGGCGTCGACGGCGTGTCCCCGTCGACGGTCGGCATCGTGCTCGGCCGGGACGGGACGTTCACCTTCGACGAGGCGCTGTTCACCACGGCCCTCGCCGAGGACCCCGCCAAGGTCCAGGCCGTCGTGGCGGGACTGGCCGCTCGCGTCGCCGACGCCGCGTCGGCGGTCTCCGACAAGTACGAGGGCAGCCTGACCCTGAAGATCCAGGGCCAGGAAGGCCTCGTGAAGTCCTACGGCACGCAGATCGAGGACTGGGACCGCCGTCTGACGGTCCGCCGGGAGAGCCTCCAGCGCACGTACTCCGCGCTCGAGGTGACCCTGTCCAACCTCCAGTCGCAGTCGAGCTGGCTCGCGGGCCAGCTCGCGTCCCTGCCCACCATGTCGTCGAGATCCTGAGACACGAGGCCCCCAGATGAACTACGCCGCCGGACGCAGCCGTTACGTGGACGACACGGTGCGCACCGCCAGCCCGGCCAAGCTGCTCACGATGCTCTACGACCGCCTGGTCCTGGACCTCCAGCGCGCCGAGGCCGAGCAGCAGGTCGGCGACCGGGCCGCCGCGAACACCCACCTCGGGCACGCGCAGGACATCGTCGCCGAGCTCGCCTCCACTCTCGACGTCGCGGCCTGGGACGGCGCGCGTCACCTGATGAGCGTCTACACCTTCCTGCTCACCGAGCTGATCAGCGCCAACGTCAGCGGCGACCCCGAGCGCACGGCCGCGTGCCGGGAGCTCGTCGAGCCCCTGCGCGACGCGTGGCACCAGGCCGCGGGCCAGCTGGCCGGCGCGACGCCGCTCGAGATGGCCGCCCCGCCGGTCCCGTCGGCGTCCGGCGCGGTCTGGGAGGGCTGAGGC
>JAEWQZ010000004.1 GCA_023460255.1 Actinomycetes bacterium | reverse complement strand
GCCGAGGCCGAGGCTCACCGAGCCGCCGACGGCGAGCGGCGCGAGGAGCCCGATGCCGGAGCCGAAGCCGTTGCCCTCCGTCACGGCGGACGGGCCCGCGAGCCCGTGGTGCACGCTGAGCGCCGGCTGCGCCGCCATGATGACGAGGTTGCCGCCCACGGCCGAGACGCCGCTGCCGCCGAGCGTCCCCGCCAGCCCGGGGCCCAGGACGAGGAGCGCGATGCCGGCCACGAGCACGCCGGCGCCGGTGAGGAAGACCGTCCGGCGCCCGAGGCGCAGCGCCAGCGGCGGCGCGACGAGACCGCTCGTCACCGCGCCGACGGCCATCGCCGTCCCGTGCAGCCCGGCGACCGCGCGCGAGATGTCGAGCTCGTCCGCGATGAGCGGCACCGTGGGGCTGAACGCGTAGACGTACCAGCCCCAGACCACGAAGGCGCCGTAGAGGCTGACGGTCAGCCGGTCACGGGTGAAGCCCCGGGCCACCCGCGCCGCGGTCAACGCAGTCGCTCGACGACGTGGTCGACGCAGGCGGTGAGGGCCTGGACGTCGGCGGGGTCGATGGCCGGGAACATCGCGACCCGCAGCTGGTTGCGCCCGAGGCGGCGGTACGGCTCGACGTCGACGACCCCGTTGCGGCGCAGCACCTGGCACACCACCGCGTGGTCGACGGACGGGTCGAGGTCGATGGTGCCGACGACGCTGCTGCGCGCCGCGGGGTCGGCGACGAACGGCGTCGCCCACTCCCGGGCCTCGGCCCAGCCGTACAGGTGCGCCGCGGACTCCGCCGAGCGCGCGGTCGTCCAGGCCAGCCCGCCGTTCGCCAGCATCCACTCGAGCTGGTCGACCATGAGGACGAGCGTGGCCAGCGCGGGGGTGTTCAGGGTCTGGTCGAGCCGGGAGTTCGTCAGCGCAGTCGGGAACGACAGGAAGCGCGGCGTCCACCGGGTGATCGCCTCGGCGCGGGCGACGGCCCGCGGGGACGCGAGGGCGATCCACAGCCCGCCGTCGGACGCGAAGCCCTTCTGCGGCGCGAAGTAGTAGACGTCCGTCTGCCCGACGTCGACGGGCAGGCCCGCCGCGGCGGAGGTGGCGTCGACGAGGACCAGGGCGTCGTCGTCGACGCCGGCGGGGCGGCGCACGGGCGCCGCGACGCCCGTGGACGTCTCGTTGTGCGGCCAGCAGTAGGTGTCGATCCCCGGCGTGGCCTCCGGCAGCGCGAGCGAGCCGGGGTCGGCGGCCCGGACCTGCGGCTCGGCGAGGAACGGGGCCTCGCGGACGGCCGTGGCGAACGACGTGCCGAACTCCCCGAAGGTGCACAGCTGCGCGCGCTCGCGCACGAGGCCGAACGTCGCGACGTCCCAGAAGGCCGTCGTCCCGCCGTTGCCCAGCACCACCTCGTAGCCGTCGGGCAGGGCGAACAGCTCGGCCAGGCCCTCGCGCAGCCGCCGCACGACGGCGCGCACCGGCGCCTGCCGGTGGGAGGTGCCGAGGAGCGACCTGCCGACGGCCGCGAGGGCGTCGACCTGCTCCGGCCGCACCTTCGACGGCCCGGACCCGAACCGCCCGTCCCTGGGGAGGAGGCCGGAGGGGATCTCGATGGCTGTCGCGTCGACCACGGCCCAACTCTAGGCGGCGCGGACCGCCGTCCGACGGGACGTCCGCGGGCGGGCCCCCGCAGGGCCGTAACCTTGGACCCGAGCCCGAGGAGCGGAGGAAGGCCGAGCGTGAGCGGCGACCTGATCGACACCACGGAGATGTACCTCAAGACCATCTACGAGCTGGCCGAGGAGGGCATCGTCCCGCTGCGTGCGCGCATCGCGGAGCGCCTCGGGCACTCCGGTCCGACCGTCTCGCAGACCGTCGCACGGATGGAGCGGGACGGGCTCGTCGTCGTCAGCGGCGACCGGCACCTGGAGCTCACGGAGGACGGCCTGGCCACCGCGACGCGCGTCATGCGCAAGCACCGCCTCGCCGAGCGCCTGCTCACCGACGTCATCGGGCTCGAGTGGTCGCTCGTGCACGACGAGGCGTGCCGCTGGGAGCACGTGATGAGCGAGCGCGTCGAGCAGCGGCTCGTGGAGCTCCTCGACCACCCGCAGCGCTCGCCGTACGGCAACCCGATCCCGGGCCTGGCCGAGCTGGGCGAGCAGCCCGCCGAGGAGTTCCTCGACGGCGTCGTGGCGCTGACGGCGCTCGCGCGGTCGCTCGACGGTGGCGACGCGGCCGGGACCGTGCGCGTGGCCCGGCTCGGCGAGCCGGTGCAGGTCGAGCCCGAGCTCCTCGCGCAGCTGCGGGGGGCGGGCGTCGTGCCCGACGCCACCGTCACGGTGCGGCCCGGGCCGGGCCTGGTGACCGTCGGCGCCGTCGGGTCCGACGTCGTCCTGGACCTGCCCGACGAGGTCGCCCGGCACGTCTTCGTCGCCGTGCCGGCGACCCACGCCTGACGCGCCAGGACCTTCGTCCCTGGAAGGTGGGCCGATCGGCGCGCCCACCCCGCGTACCGAGACGTGTCGCGGTGCGACGCGACGACCGCTCCGTGACCGCAGCGTGACATTCCGCGGAACCCTCGGGTACTGTGCGAAGCGCTTCGAGGAACCCTCCTCCGAGAAGCCCTGGAGTGGACGCCGAGTCCTGCCACCGCTCCCAGGTCCGTTCGACTCGCACTGGCAGGAGCGGGGGAACCACTTCGGGTCTCGATCCTGAGGCCCTTGGGGTGAAGTCCCGGGAGCGCAAGCGACCGGGGCCGGGTGATCTCCCACCCGAACCCGACAGCTCACCTCGCAGGCGTCGGAGAGGTACGCGTGACCGACTCACACCGCGCCCGGCACCGTTCAGAGTGTCGCCCGCTGACCCCCCTGGACGACCTCGCCACCGCCGCAGCGAACGGGATGGCTGCCGTCGGCCGTCGGTCCGCCGCCGTCGGCGTGGCCGGTGGCCTTGCCATCACCACGATGGCGATCCCGGCCTCCGGAGCCCCCGCCGAGGGTCCTGCCAACGCACTCCCGCCCGTCGACGTCGCCGCCCTGACGGCTGAGGCCCGGGCCGCCCTGGCCACGTCGCCCGTCGTGTCCGTCCCCGCCGAGGCCGCGTGGGCGTTCGACGCGCCGCAGATCACCGTCACGGCGAACCCCAAGCCGCAGCCCGTCGTCCGCCGCAGCACGTCGTCGACGGCGTCGCGCTCCGCGCGGGCCGTCAACAACGCGATCCCGCAGTCCGTGGCCGGCAACGCCGTCCTCGAGATCGCGGCCCGCTACGTCGGCGTGCCGTACGTCTACGGCGGCTCGACGCCCGACGGCTTCGACTGCTCGGGCTTCGTCCAGTACGTCTACGCGCAGCTGGGGATCTCGCTCCCGCGCAGCTCGGGCGCCTACTACAACGTGGGTGTCCGGGTCACCGAGCCGCTGCCCGGCGACATCATCGTCTCCCCTGGGCACGTCGGGATCTACGCCGGCAACGGCCTGCAGATCGACGCCCCGCGGCCCGGCAAGACCATCCAGTTCCGGGCGATCTGGCAGTCCAACCCGACCTACGTCCGGGTGACCGGCTGACACCGGCCGACAGCCGCATCAGGGCCCGTGGACGACGATGTCCACGGGCCCTCGTGCATCCGCGCCGGGAAATGAACCGGGGAGGCGACGGCGCCCTCGCGTAGTCTGGCCCTGCGTCACCGGACCCTGCAGCCAGCCGGGTCCCGACAGGAGGCCCACCGTGAGACCCGTCCACGTCCAGGTCCCTCCCGCGGACAGCCAGTCCGCCAGCGAGGACCACCATGCAGCGACCACCGCCCGGCGGTCGCTCCTGCTCAACGCCAGCCGCGAGCCGCTGTGCGTCGTGAGCCTGCACCGCGCGATCACCCTGGTCCTCAGCGGCAAGGCGCTGGTGCTGGAGTCCGACAGGTACCTGCGCTCGGAGAGCCTCGTGCTGCCGGTGCCGCAGGTGCTCTGCCTGACGCGCTACGTGCACGTGCCGTTCCGGCGCGCCGTGCCGCCCACCCGGCGCACGGTCCTCCAGCGGGACGCCTTCCGCTGCGCGTACTGCGCCGGCCCCGCCGACACCGTCGACCACGTCCACCCGCGCTCCCGCGGCGGGGTTCACGAGTGGACGAACGTCGTGGCGGCCTGCTCGCGGTGCAACCACCACAAGGCGGACCGTCTGCTCTCGGAGCTCGGCTGGCAGCTGCTCGTCGTGCCGGCGGCCCCCCGCGGGGGGACGGCGCTGCTCGCCGCCGCCGTCCGCCCGCACCCGTCCTGGCACGCCTACCTGCCGGCGGCCTGAGCGCGCTCCCGCCCGACCGACCCCGTCGATCGCGGCTCCATCCGCCTCCGTGTGGGGCAGACTGATGATGTCCGCCTGCCGATGGAGGAGCGATGACGCACCACGACGTGGTCCTGGTCGGTGTCGACGGATCCCCCCCGAGCCTGGCCGCCCTCGACTGGGCCGCCGCGTACGCGCAGGTGCACGGGCTGGGGCTGCACCTGGTCTGCGCGTACTCGGTGCCCACCTTCACGGCGGCGGCGCTCGACGGCGGGTACGCGGCGCTCGACGACTCGGCGATCGCGGAGGGTGCCCGTGCGGTGCTCGACGAGGCGCTGGCCCGCGTGGCGCCCGTCGGGCTGCGCATGACGTCGGCGGTCGCGACCGGCGACGCCGCGGCCGTCCTCGTCGAGCTGTCCCGCGAGGCGGCGCTGGTCGTCGTCGGTACGCGTGGGCGCGGCGGGTTCGCCGAGCGACTCCTCGGCACCGTGTCGTCGGCGCTGCCGGCCCACGCGCACTGCCCGACGGTCGTCGTGCCCTACCGCCGGTACGACAGGACCGGGTCGTCGGCCTCCGACGTGCCCGACGTGCAGGAGGAGGGCGACCACCTGCCCGTGCGGCGGATCGTCGTCGGTGTGGACGGGTCCCCGGCTGCCGAGGTCGCCCTCGAGCGCGCGATCAGCGAGGCCGAGGCATGGCAGGCCGAGCTGACCGCCCTGGCGGCGGTGCCCATCGGCACGAGCACGAGCTACCTGGCGTGGCTCCCCGCCGCCGTGGACCACGAGGTGGTGCTCCGCGACGTCGGTGAGGGGCTCGACGTCGTCGTGGAGCGGGCGTTGGTCGGGCACGAGTCGATGCAGGTGCGCCGGCACGTGCTCGACGGCACGGCGGCCCAGCTCCTCACCGAGTTCTCCACGGCCGTCGACCTGGTGGTGGTCGGTTCGCGTGGGCGGGGCGGCTTCGCGGGGCTGCTCCTCGGGTCGACGAGCCAGGCGGTGCTGCACCATGCGTCCTGCCCGGTGATGGTCGTCACCATGCGCGCCCGCGAGGAGGAGTGGGACGCCGGCGGCGTCGCCTGATCGGGTCTGGCGCCTGATCGGGCCCGACGGCCCCCTCCGCACTCCGGCGCGGTCACGTGCGGGTGCGGTAGAGCCGCATCGTGATCGGCGCCATGACCGCGGTGATGACCGCGGCGGCCACGAGCACCCATGCCACCTGCGAGAACGTCGCCGTCCCGTCCATCAGCGCGCGCACGGCGGTGACCAGGCCGCTGACGGGGTTGATGTCCTCCGCCCAGGTGCGCAGCCACCCCGGCATGGTCGACGGGGGGGCGAAGATGTTCGACGCGAACGTCAGCGGCATGAGGATCATCATCGAGGTCCCCATGACGGCGTTGGGCGAGCGCATGACCAGCCCGAGCGACGTGAAGATCCACGAGATCGCGAAGGCGAACACGAGGAGCAGCGCCACGCCGAGGAGCACCCCGACGACGCCGCCCCCGGCGCGGAAGCCGATGATGAAGCCGAGGCCGAGCGTGATGGCGGAGGCCACGGAGTACCGGACGGTGTCACCGAGCAGGGCGCCGACGACCGGGGACGGCCGCCAGACGGGCAGCGACCGGAACCTGTCGAAGACCCCCTTGGTGATGTCCGTGTTGAGGGTGAAGCCCGTGTACACGGTGATGATGAGCACCGTCTGGACGAGGATCCCGGGCAGCAGGAACTGCAAGTAGGTCTGCACGTCGCCGGCGATGGCCCCACCGAACAGGTACGTGAACATGAGGGTGAAGATGATCGGCGTCAGCGTGACGTCGAACAGCTGCTCCGGCACGTGCTTGATCTTCAGCAGGGCCCGCCAGCCGAACGTGAGCGCGTTGGCCACGGGTCCGGGGCGTGGTGGCCGCTCGCCCGACGCGATGGCCGCCCGCAGGGGGTTGGGCTCGGTAATGGTCGCCGGGGTGGCCCGGCCGGTGTCGGCGGCGGTCATGCCACCTCCTCCCCGGTCTCCTCTGCGCCGTCCGGGTCGGCCGCGGCCGGGTGTCCCGTGAGGGCGAGGAAGACCTCGTCGAGCGAAGGCTGCCCGAGCGAGAGCTCGGCGACGTCGACGCCGGCGTCGAGCAGGGCGGGCAGCAGGTCGGCGGCGTCGCGTGCCGCCCCGATCCGGGCGTCGAGCGCGGAGGTGTCGGTCGGCAGGCCGACGGGCACGCCCAGCACGCGGGTCATCACGTCCTGCGCCAGGGGACGTTGCGCGGCGTCGGTGAGGCGCAGGTGCACCGAGCTCGAGCCGACCGACGCCTTGAGCTCAGGGGCGGTGCCCTCGGCGATGACCCGGCCGTGGTCGATGACCGCGATCCGGTCGGCGAGGGTGTCGGCCTCCTCGAGGTACTGGGTGGTCAGCAGCACGGTGGTGCCGTGCTCGACGAGCACCTGGATGATGTCCCACACCTGGTTGCGCGAGCGAGGGTCCAGGCCGGTGGTCGGCTCGTCGAGGAACAGCACGCGCGGGCTGATCACCATGGACGCGGCGAGGTCGATCCGGCGGTGCATGCCGCCGGAGAACGTCTTCACCTGACGGTCCGCCGCCTCGTCGAGCTCGAACGCGTGCAGCAGCTCGGCGGCGCGGGCGCGGGCGGCGGGGCGGGAGAAGCCGTAGAGGCGGGCGATGAGCACGAGGTTCTCGGTGCCGGTGAGGTCCTCGTCGACGGACGCGAACTGCCCGGTCAGCCCGACCAGGCCGCGGACCGCCTCCGCCTCGTGGCGGACGTCGTGGCCGAAGACGGCGGCGGTGCCGGCGTCGGGCCGCAGGAGGGTGGCGAGCATCCGGACGGTCGTGGTCTTGCCCGCGCCGTTCGGGCCGAGGAAGCCGTAGACGCTCCCGGTCGGGATGGCGAGGTCGACGCCGTCGACCGCCTTCGTGGTGCGGAAGTGCTTGACGAGGCCGTGTGCCTCGACGGCGAGCTCTGGGGACATG
>JAEWQZ010000003.1 GCA_023460255.1 Actinomycetes bacterium | reverse complement strand
GTGCCGGTGGGCCCGGGCCTCGAGGAGGCGCTCGCCGCGGCGCCGGTACGCCTGTCGACGATGGGCCGGGGCCTCGACGCCGACCCGGAGGCCTTCGTCGCGGCGGCGGTCGCGGGGGTCCACGCGGAGGCGCTGCGCTGACCCCCGGCGGGCTCAGCCGGCGCGCTCCCACGCCTCGCGGAGCCACGCGACGACCTCGTCGTCCACCTGTGCCGGGTCCGTCACCTCCAGGTGGTGCATCCAGTGCCGGCGGCTCGGCCGCACCACCTCCTTCCAGCGCGGCGAGGGGTCCTCGCGGCCGAGCGCGACCGAGACGACCACGGGGGCGCCGCGCCCGCGCAGGTACGTGCCCGGGGCCCAGAGGTACGCGAACCCCCGGCGTCGCCTGAGCGCCACCTGGCCTCGCGAGACGCGCACCTCCACGGGGCCGAAGGCCGACACCGCCGCGTGGACGGCCGCCCAGGTCGTCGTCGCGACGGGCTCGCCCCCGAAGAGCTCCTCGGGCGTCGGCGGGACGTCGGTCACGGCCGCTGCCTCAGTCGTCCCGCTCGGTCGCGGAGAACCGCGCGACGAGGGTGGCCAGGCGCCGGGCCTCCCCGCGGGCGCGGGCGCCGTCGGCGCGCTGCACGGCCATCACGGCGAGGGTGCCGCCGTCGGCGAGGTCCAGCTGCACCCAGGGCCGGTCCGGGCCGAACCGCACGGAGACGATCTCCGGCCAGGTCAGGCGCCGGGTGCGCAGGAGGTTGCGGACGGTGAGGCCGTCGGGGTCGACGTCGGCCCGCACGCCCGCCTCGAGCGCGAGGAACCACGCGATGCCGACGCCGACGGCGACGAAGCCCGCGCGGTCGCCCAGGCCCACCGGGGTGCCAGTGATGCGCGGGAGCGCGACGCCGATGCCGACCATCAGCACGAGGGCCGCGGCCCCGAGCGGGATGCTCACGAGGCGCGCGGCGCGCGGCCGGAACGGGCGCAGCAGCGGGTCGTCGCCGGGCGTGCCGGTCATCGCTGCGTCATCGTCGCTCCTGGGCCGCGCCTAGAGGCGGCAGGCGTGGATCGAGGTCACCAGGATCGCGCGCGCGCCCAGGTCGTACAACGCGTCCATGACCTGGTTGGTGAGGTCGCGGCGCACCATGGCCCGCACCGCGGACCACCCGGGGTTGTGCAGCGGCGAGACCGTCGGCGACTCCAGGCCCGGGGTGATCGCCACCGCCTGCTCGACGAGCGCCGTCGGGACGTCGTAGTCCATGAGCACGTACTGGCGGGCCACGAGCACCCCCTGGAGCCGCCGCGTCAGGACCTCCAGTCCGGCGGGCACCTCCGCCTGCGCGCGCGGGCGGATCAGCACGGCCTCGGACTCCAGGATCGGGTCGCCGAAGACGCTCAGCCCGGCCCCGCGCAACGTCGTCCCCGTCGAGACCACGTCCGCCACGACCTCGGCGACGCCGAGCTGGACCGCCGACTCGACGGCCCCGTCCAGCCGGATCACCTCGGCCTCGATTCCCCGTTCACGCAGGTAGCCGTCCACCAGGACCGGGTACGACGTCGCGACGCGTCGGCCCGCGACGTCGGCGAGGTCGCGGATCCGGTCGGCGGGCGCCGCGAACCGGAACGTCGAGCCGCCGAAGCCCAGCGGCATGTGCTCCACCGCGTCGGCTCCGGAGTCCAGGAGCAGGTCGCGCCCGGTGACGCCCGCGTCCACGGTGCCCGCACCGACGTAGACCGCGATGTCCCGCGGGCGCAGGAAGAAGAACTCGATGTCGTTCTCGGGGTCCACGAGGACGAGGACGCGCGGGTCGTGCCGCTGGCGGTAGCCGGCCTCCCGGAGCATCTCGACGGCGGGCTCGGACAGCGAGCCCTTGTTGGGGACGGCGATGCGGAGCATGGATCCTCGGTCTCGACGGGGTGGCAGGGACGGTGCGCGGGTGCCGTGCGGGGCTGCAGGGCGCCGACAAGGGCCTACAGGTGCCGGTAGACGTCCTCGAGGCTCAGGCCACGCGCGACCATGAGCACCTGGAGGTGGTAGAGCAGCTGGGAGATCTCCTCGGCCGCCCGCTCGTCGGACTCGTGCTCGGCGGCCATCCAGACCTCGGCCGCCTCCTCCACGATCTTCTTGCCGATCGCGTGCACGCCGGCCTCGAGCGCCGCCACGGTGCCCGACCCGGCCGGCCGCGTACGGGCCTTCTCGGTGAGCTCGTCGAAGAGGGAGTCGAAGGTCTTCACGGGCGCCAAGCCTAGAGGCCCGGGCGCCCGCAGGCCGGGCCGTCCCGTGGACGACGCCGGCCGGCGGCTCAGCGCGGCATGTCCCGCAGCGCCAGCGCCGTGGCGACGGCTGCCGTCGCAGCCTCGGCGCCCTTGTCCTCCGACGAGCCCGGCAGGCCTGCCCGGTCGAGCGCCTGCGCCTCGTCGTCGCAGGTCAGCACACCGAAACCGACCGGGATGCGGTGGTGCACGGACACCTCGGTCAGCCCCGTCGTCGCCGCCTGGCACACGTACTCGAAGTGCGGCGTCCCGCCGCGGATCACCACCCCGAGGGCCACCACCGCGTCCACCCGCGGCGCGAGCCGCGCCGCCGCCACGGGCAGCTCGAACGACCCGGGTACGCGGACGAGCAGACGCTTGGTGACGCCCGCGGCGTCCAGGGCGCGCTCCGCCCCGGCGACGAGCCCCGCCATGACGACCTCGTGCCAGCTCGCCGCGACGACCGCGACCACCAACCCGCTCCCGTCGACGGCCAGCGTGGGTGCTCCGTGCCCGCTCATCGGGCCTCCTCCCGCAACGTCTCGGGGCTCAGCAGGTGCCCCATCTCCCGCGCCTTGGTGCGCAGGTACTCCAGGTTCTCGGCGGTGCGCCCCACCTCGTGCGCGAGGACCTCCGCGACGACGATCCCGTGCGCCTCGAGGCCCGTGACCTTGGCGGGGTTGTTCGTCAGGAGGCGGACCCGAGCGAAGCCGAGATCGCTGAGGATCGCGGCCGCGGCCCCGTACTCGCGCCGGTCGGCCGGCAGACCCAGGTCGAGGTTCGCCTGCACGGTGTTCCGCCCGGCGTCCTGCAGCGCGTACGCCGAGATCTTGTGCAGCAGCCCGATCCCGCGGCCCTCGTGACCCCGCAGGTACACGACGGCGCCACCCTCCGCCGCGGCGCGGGCGAGGGCCGCGTCGAGCTGGGGTCCGCAGTCGCAGCGCAGGGAGCCGAACGCGTCACCGGTGAGGCACTCGGAGTGCACGCGGACGACCGGCACGTCCCGGGCCGCGGTGGGCTCCTCCGCGACGAGCGCAGCGTGCCCCGAGCCGGTCCGCAGGTCGCGGTACCCGTGCACCGTGAACCGGCCGTGCCGCGTGGGCAGGCTCGCCGTGCCCGTGCGGACGACACGGCGCTCCGGGGCCGGTGCCTGCCCGACGCCGGGCCCGTCCCCGTGGGCCCGGCGCCACGCAGCCAGGTCCGCGATGGTGAGGACGACGAGGCCCTCCGCCGCGGCGAGCCGGGCGGCATCGGCCAGGCGCATCATCGACCCGTCGTCGTGCACGAGCTCCGCGATGCCGGCCACCGGCTCGAGCCCGGCGAGCCGGCACAGGTCCACCGCCGCCTCCGTGTGCCCCGCACGGTGCAGCACTCCACCCGGCACGGCGCGCAGCGGCAGGACGTGGCCCGGCCGGATCACGTGGTGCGGGCCCGTGCCCGGGTCGGCGAGCACCCGCAGCGTGCGCGCCCGGTCGGCCGCGGAGATGCCGGTGGTGATGCCGTCCGCGGCGTCGACGGTCACGGTGTAGGCGGTGCGCCGCGGGTCCTGGCTCGTGGGCACCATGAGGGGCAGGTCGAGGGCGTCCGCGCGGGAGGCCGGCATCGGCGCGCACAGGTAGCCCGACGAGTGGCGGATCGTCCAGCCGACCCACTCCGTCGTCGCCGACTGCGCGGCGAGGATCACGTCGGTCTCGTCCTCGCGGTCGGGCGAGTCCGCGACGATCACCGGGCGCCCGGCCACCAGGGCCTCCAGCGCCTCCTCGACGGTGCCCAGGCGCAGCTCGGTCACGTGTCCTCCCCCGCGCCGTCCGCCCCGCCGCCCGTGCGGTCGGCGGCGAGCAGCCGCTCGACGTACTTGGCGATCACGTCGACCTCGAGGTTCACCGGGTCGCCCACGCCGAGGGTGCCCAGCGTGGTCCCAGCCAGTGTCGTGGGGATGAGGGAGATCCCGAAGGACGCCTCGGTGACGTGGGTGACGGTGAGCGAGACCCCGGAGACCGCCACGGAGCCCTTCTCCGCCACGTACCGGGCGAGCCCGGCGGGCAGCTCGACCACGACGTCGTCCCACCGTGGCCCGGGCGTGCGCGAGACGATCCGGCCGACCCCGTCCACGTGCCCCTGCACGATGTGCCCGTCGAGCCTGCCCCCGGCGGGCACGGCACGCTCGAGGTTCACGGGCGCCCCCGCGACCTTCCCGCCCAGCGTGCTGCGCCGCAACGTCTCGGGCATCACGTCCACGGCGAACGTGCCGTCCGCGACGTCGGTGACGGTCAGGCACACCCCGTCGACGGCGATCGAGTGACCCACGCGCGTGCCGTCGGTGACCAACGGCCCGCGCAGCCACAGCCGCGCGTCCTCCCCCGCCCGCTCGACGGCGACGACGGTGCCGACCTCCTCGACGATCCCGGTGAACATCACTCCTCCTGTCCCGGGCCCATGCCCGGCTCTGCGACGACGACGACGTCCGGCCCGGCCCGCTCGACGGTGCGCACCCGCAGCCGGAGCCCGTCCGCGACGGCGGTCACCCCGAGGTCGGCGACCGCGGCCGGGCCCGCGCCGAGCAGCACCGGCGCGACGTACGCGACGACCTCGTCGACGAGCCCGGCCCGCAGGAACGCCGCCGAGACCGTCGGGCCGCCCTCCACGAGCAGGTGGCGGACGTCCCGCGCGGCCAAGAGGCCGACGACGTCGGCCGGGTCGTGGCTGCGGACCTGCACGAGCTCCCCGCCGGGTCCGCGCAGACGCGCGTCGGACGGTACGTCCCGCCGCCCCACGACCACTCGTAGCGGCTGGTGCGCCGCGTCCCGCCCGTCCGCGTCGCGGGCGGTCAGCGCAGGGTCGTCGGCGGTGACGGTCCCGGTGCCGACCGCGATGGCGTCGACCTGGGCGCGCAGGGCGTGGGCGTGCGCCCGGGCCTCGGGCGAGGTGATCCAGCGCGAGCTCCCGTCGGAGGCCGCGACACGGCCGTCGAGGCTCGCGGCAAGCTTGAGCGTCACGAAGGGCCGCCCCGTACGCACGGCGTGCGCCCAGACCCGCAGCAGCCCGGCGGCGGCCTCCGCCCGCACGCCACCGACG
>JAEWQZ010000002.1 GCA_023460255.1 Actinomycetes bacterium | reverse complement strand
GGCCAGCGCCGGGGTGACGCGGTGCGCGTCGGCGACGTCGAGGACGTCGTCGACCGGCACGTCGGCCAGGCGCGCGACCCGGGCCCGGGCGCCGGCGTCGTCGGCCCCCGACCCGCGCACGGCGTCGACCAGGACGTCCACCACCGGGTGCCGCGGACGCGCTGTGCCGCCCGGGTGATTCTCACGGTCCATGGCGAGGATTATCCCCTTCGTCCCCTACGATCCGACCATGAGGCTGCGCGCGGACGACGTGACCTGGCAGGAGATCGACGGCGAGCTCGTCATCCTCGACCTCGCCCGGTCCACGTACCTGACCACCAACTCGACGGGCGCGTTCCTGGCCAAGCACCTCGTCGAGGAGACCACCGCCGAGGCCCTCGCCGACGCCCTCGTGGCCGAGTACGGCATCGAGGCCGCCGACGCCGCCGCCGACGTCGAGGCGTTCCTCGGCGAGCTGCGGCGCCTCGAGCTGCTGGCCTGAGTCACCGCACGCCTGACTCACCGCACGCCTGACTCACCGCGCGGCGACCGTCTCGCGCGCGACCCAGCCGCGCGTCCACGACCGGTCCGCCCACAGCGGCAGCCACACCGGGTCGGCGCTGCGCGTGACCCGCTCGCCGAGCGCCCGCAGGCCCGTCCCGGCCACCAGCAGCCCGATGCCCACCCGCGCCCGCCACGGGCGCCAGCGCTTGCGGACCAGGGTGGCCTTGCCCGTCATCAGCAGGCGCACCTTGTGCGCCTTGCGCGACGACGACGCACCCACCGCGTGCACGGCCACCGCCTCCGGCGTGATCGACGGGTGCAGGCCCAGCTCCGCCGCGCGCAGCGACAGGTCGGCGTCCTCCCCGTACATGAAGTAGTCCGTGTCGAACCCGCCGAGGCGCTCCCACGTCTCCCGGGTGGTCAGCAGCAGGCAGCCCGTCACGACGTCCACCCGCCGGAACGTGTCGCGCTGCCAGCCGCCCAGGGACTCCGGGTCGAAGACCCGCGAGCCGTGGAACGCCGTGGACAGGCCGGTGGCGAAGCAGAACCAGCTCCACAGCGTCGGCGCGCCCCAGCAGGAGCTCGGGTCCAGGGTGCCGTCCGGACGCACGGTCCGGCCGCCCATGATCCCCGCGCCCGGGTCGGCGTCCAGGGCCCGCACGATCGCGTCGACCGCGCCCGGGCGGACCACCGCGTCCGGGTTGAGCAGGAGGACCCGCCGCCCGGTGCTCAGCTGCGCGCCGAGGTTGCAGCCGCGCGCGAAGCCGATGTTCTCGTCCGACAGCTCCAGCCGTACCCGGTCCGCCCAGCGGGCGAGCACCTCGCGGGTGGGGGCGTCGGAGGCGCTGTCGACGACGACCACCTCCGTGCTCACCGTCGGCCGCGCGTCCTCGAGCAGGGCGGTCAGGCAGCGCTGCACCCACTCCGGCCCGTTGTGGGTGACGATGACCACCGACACCTCCGGCGTCATGCGCTTCCCTCCGTCGCGGCCGGCCCGGCGCCCTCGCGCCACGCCACGACCTTCGCGGGGCTGCCCACGGCGATCGCGTTGGCGGGCAGGTCCTTGGACACCACCGACCCCGCACCGACGATCACCCCGTCGCCGATGGTCACGCCCGGCAGCACGACGACCCGTGCACCGAGCCAGACGTCGTCGCCGATCACGATGTCGGCCTCCCGCTTGGGCTGGTCCATGATCGGGGTGCCCGCGACGGTGCCGTAGTTGCTGGCGGTGATGAAGACCTCCGGGGCCAGCAGCACCTTGTCGCCCAGGCGGATCGTGCCCGTCGAGTCCCCGGCCCACAGGTAGCACCGCTCCCCCACGTGCACGTCCCGGCCCAGGACGATCCGCTCCCCGTTGCGCAGGCTCGCCGTCGGCGACATGCGCAGGCCGGGGCCCGCGGTCAGCCGGCGCCGCGGCTCCACGTGCGAGTACGCGTGGTACCGGACGACCTTCGCCAGGTGCGCCAGCAGCCGCGGGTGCAGCATGCGCACCAGCTCGCGGCCCGCGCCCGCCCCCGGCATCAGGCGGCCACCCGCGTCGTCGTGTCGGCGTACCAGCCCGTGTCGCCGCGGGCACGACGGCGGGCCGCCACCACCCGGGAGGCCACCGTCACGGCGAGGAACACGACAGCGTCCAGCGGGCCGACACGTCGGGCGACGACGAGGCGCGCCAGGTCACGCGGCCCGTTGCCGCCGGCGTCGCGGCCGCCGAGGGCGCCGTCCAGGCTGCGGTTGCCGTTGACGATCCGGGCCCGCCGGCCGACGAGCGCCCCGACGGTCCGGGCGGCGCGCGCGGTGAACGGCTCGTCGACGACCACGCGCTCGTCCGGGGCGAAGCTGCGGCGCACCCAGCCGTCGTCGTTGGTCACCTCCGGCAGCTCGCCGAGGCGCTCGCGGGCCGCCGCGTTCAGCGCGAACACCCCCGAGCCGACCATCGACGACGCGACGTACGGCAACGCCGTCCACGCCCGGTAGTACCGCCGCACGGCCCACGACGCGTCCGACGCGTCCACCCGCAGCGTCGGGGCGGCGACCAGCGGCCGGTCGGTGTCCAGCGCCGCGGCCAGGGCCCGCAGGCCCGCGGTGGACAGCTCCACGTCGGCGTCCACCACCGCCACGGCCCCGGGGGCGCGGGCCATGCCTGCGCGGACGGCGGCGATCTTCGAGGGCTCGGGCAGGTCGAGCGTGCCGATCTCGTGGCCGCGGGCGGCGGCGGCCGCGCGCGCGACGGCCAACGTGCCGTCGGTCGTCCCGTTCGCCACCACCAGCACGTCGACCTCACCGGGCCGGGCATCCGCCAGCAGCCCGTCCAGGCACCGCCCGATCACCGCCTCCTCGTCGTGCGCGGGCACGACGACGGTGAGCGCCGCGCCGACGTCGCCGGTCACGCGGGACCCCCTTCGCTCTCGTCGCGCTCGCTCGCCTCGACGGGCGGGGGCAGCGGGATCTCGGGCACCCCGGCGACGACGCCGGCGACCACGGCCGCCGCGGCGACGGCGGTGCGCAGCTGGTCGGCGATGCTCGGCCGCACGGCCCCGACCTCGTCGGCCTCCCCGGTGCCGCCCTCGCCCCCCGCGACGAGGGTCAGAGCGGGCGCGCGGACCGCCCGCGCCACGGCGTCGGCCGTGCGCAGCGCGAGCGCGACGGTGGTGAGCGTGACGTTCGCGAAGCCCCCGCTGGGGAAGACGCTGCTGGAGGCCACCCACAGGTTCGGCACGTCGTGCACGGCACCGTGGGCGTCCACCACGCCGTCGCGCGGGTCGGCGCTCATCCGGGTGGTGCCCATGAAGTGGTGCGACGACGACGACCGGATCACCGGGGCGCCGTCGTGCTCGGCCACCCGCAGCTCGCCCCAGCCGAGCCGACGCAGGGCGCGCTGGAAGACGAGCTGGGCGCGCACCGTCGCCGCGACGTCCTCGTCGTGCCAGCGCCAGACGACGTCGACGCGGCGCAGGCCGAGCGGGTCGCGCACGTCGCTCAGGGTGACGCGGTTGTCGGCGTGCGGGGCCTGCTCGGCCTGGTGCAGCACCTCGAAGCACACGAAGCGGCGCCGG
>JAEWQZ010000001.1 GCA_023460255.1 Actinomycetes bacterium | reverse complement strand
TGATCGAGGAGCCGCTCGACGTGGCGGACCTCCTGCTGGCCGCCGACTGACGGCCGTCACCGACGGCCACCGGAGTCGGGCCCGCCGCCAGGGGCGGTGGCGACGGGCCCGACGCGGTGCCTGCTACTCGCGTCGCCGAGCCGTGACCGAGCGCTGGAGCAGGACGAACACCAGCAGGATGCCGCCGGTGATGATGGTCGTGGTCTCGGGCCGGATGCCGCCGTCACGCGTGATGAGCACATTCATCAGGCCGAGCACGAGAGCCCCGACCACGGAGCCGAGCACGAAGCCCGCGCCGCCGGTCAGGAGCGTGCCGCCGATGACCGTGGCGGCGATCGCGTCGAGCTCCCAGCCGAGGCCCGTGATGTTCTGCGCGATGCCGAGCCGGGAGGTGTAGATCACGGCCGCCAGCCCGGACAGGGTGCCGCTGACCGTGTAGATGGTCAGGATAGTCCGCTTCACCGGCAGGCCCATGAGCGCCGCCGACGTGCGCGAGCCGCCCATCGCGTAGATCGTCCTGCCGAGCCGCGTGCGGTGCATGACGAAGAACGCCACGAGCACCACGACGACGGCGAGGAGCACGCCCGGGGTGACCATGAGGTCGTTGACCTTCGGCCCGTCGATGATCTTGATGACCTGGCCGACGTCACGGATCGGCGAGTCGTCGTCGAGCCGCTCGGGCACGGTGCTCAGCGTCGAGGCGAGGCCGCGCGCGAGGAACATCATCGCCAGCGTCGCGATGAACGGCTGGACGTCGAAGTACTGGATGAGCACGCCGGAGCCCAGACCGAACAGCCCGCCGACGGCGACCATCAGGAGCATGACCAGCCAGGGGTTCCAGCCCGCGTTCGCCAGGAGCACGCCCATCACGCTCGAGAACGCGATGACGGCGCCGACCGACAGGTCGATGCCGCCGCGGCCGCTGATGATCACCATGGTCAGGCCGATGGCGATGACGATCAGGTGCGCGTTGTTGATGAG
Organism: Actinomycetes bacterium; assembly: GCA_023460255.1. Lineage (GTDB taxonomy): Bacteria > Actinomycetota > Actinomycetes > Actinomycetales > Cellulomonadaceae > Actinotalea. Next base: position 7,369 of record JAEWQZ010000001.1, on the reverse strand, counting down.
CAGGTTCGACAGCGTGCTGTACTGCACGATCCGCCCGTACGCGGTCTCGCCGTAGACGATCATCGCGACGAAGATCGCGACGGCTGCGACGGTCGGCAGGACGGAGGCGTTCTTGCGCCAGAGGTCGGCGAGCGCGTCGAGGACCCGCCGTGCGGGGGGCCGGGCGGGCGTACCCGTCGGGTCGACGGGCGGCTCGGCGGTCGGCGCGGTGGTGGTGGTGACGCTCATGCCGGCACGCTCGCCTTCGGGTCGAGGACCTGCGGCGCCGATGCGCGCGCCCTGCGTCTGCGCAGCAGCCCGCGCACGCTGTCGGCCTGGAGCAGGAAGAGGACGAGGATGACCGTCGCCTTGAACGCCGGGGTGGCCGACGACGGCACTCCGAGGAAGACGACCGTCTTGTCCAGGGTGGCGATGAGCAGGGCGCCGACGGCGGCGCCGCCCATGGAGAGCTTGCCGCCCGCCAGCGTGCCGCCGCCGACCACGACCGCGAGGATCGCGTCCATCTCGAGCTGGTAGCCGGTCTGGGAGACGTCGACGGTCATCACGCTGGAGACGGCGAACATGCCGGCGATCGCCGCGAGCGCGCCGCTGAGCGCGTAGACGGTGATGAGCAGGCCCGCCGGGCGGATCCCCGCCATCCGGCTCGCCCGGGGGTTGATGCCGATCGAGACGATCATCATGCCCAGGGCGCTGCGCCGGACGACGAGCATGATCAGCGCGGCGATGACCACGGCGAGGAGGAACACCACCGGGAAGCCCGCCACGTACCCGTTCGCCAGCCACCGGAACTGCTCGTTGACGGCAGTGGTGTTCTGGCCGGAGGTGATGACCTTCGCCAGGCCGCGACCCGCGAGCATCATCACCAGCGTGGTGATGAAGGGTTGCAGCCCGACGTAGGCGACCAGCGTGCCGCTGATGGTGCCGAGCAGTGCGCCGAGCCCGATCGACATGCCGATCGCGGCGAGAGCCGCGGTCAAGGAGGACGGCGCGTCCGCGTTCTGCAGGTACTCCATCGACATGGCGCCGGCCACCGCCATCACGGACCCGACCGACAGGTCGATGCCGGCCGTCGCGATGACCAGCGACATCCCGACGGCGACCATGAGGATCGGCGCGGACGCCCGCAGGATGTCCAGGAGGTTGCCGGCGAGGTTCCCGTTGGCCGGGTTGACCCGGATCGCCAGGTAGCTCGGGTCCTTGAGGACGTTGACCACGAGCAGCAGCACGATGGCCAGGACGCCCCACACGAGGGGCTTGCGGACGAGGTCGGCGAGCCGGGCTCGCAGGTCCGGTGCGTTCATGCCGCCGACTCCCCTTCCGTACCGGGGTCCTGCGCGGACCGCGCGGGACCGTCGCCGTCGTGCGGCCCGTCGTCCGGCGGCGGGCCGTCCGGCGGCAGGCCGTGGTGCGTGCCGTGGTGCGCGATGAGGTCCACCACCTGCTGGGCCGTCACGTCCGGGCCGTTGACGATCTCGCCGATCTTCGCGCGGTCCTTGAGCACGACCACACGGTCGCTGATCCGCACGACCTCCTCCAGCTCGGAGGAGATGAACACGACGCCGACGCCGTCGGCCGCGAGCTTGGCGACGCTGTCCTGGATCTCCGCCTTGGCGCCGACGTCGATGCCGCGCGTCGGCTCGTCGAGGATGAGCACCTCCGGCTGGGTGGCGAGCCACCGGCCCAGGAGCACCTTCTGCTGGTTGCCGCCGGAGAGGTTCGCGGCGGGCATGTCGGGGTTGGCGGGCCTGATGTTCAGCGCGGCGATGTACCGGCCGACGATCTCGTCCTGCTCCCGCCGCGACAGCGGGCGCATCCATCCGCGCTTGGCCTGCACCGCCAGGATCACGTTCTCACGGACGCTGAGGTCACCGACGATGCCCTCGTCGCGCCGGTTCTCGGTGGAGAACGCGATGTGGTGCTCGAGGCCGGACACCGGGCTGGTGAGGGCGACCTGCGTGCCGTCGAGCGTCACGGTGCCGCTGTCGGCACGGTCGGCCCCGTACAGGAGCCGGGCCAGCTCGGTGCGGCCGGAGCCGAGCAGGCCGGCGAACCCGACGACCTCCCCGCGGTGCACCTCGACGTCCGTCGGCGCGATGGAGCCCTTGCGGCCGATGCCCACGGCCCGGAGCAGCGGGGCCCGGTCGCGCTCGCCGGCGCGCTCCTCGCGCAGCGACTCGAGGGAGGCGAGGGTCTGCAGGTCCTTGCCGATCATCGTCGCGATGAGCTGGGCACGCGGCAGGTCGCGGGTGAGGAACTCGCCCTCGTAGCGGCCGTTGCGCAGCACGGTGATCCGGTCGCCGATCGCGTAGACCTGGTCCAGGAAGTGCGAGACGAAGAGGATGGCGACGCCCTCGTCCCGTAGGCGCCGGACGACGCCGAAGAGCTGCTCGACCTCCGCGGCGTCGAGGCTGGAGGTCGGCTCGTCGAGGATGAGCACGGTGGACTCGGTGGCCACCGCGCGGCTGATCGCGACGAGCTGCTGCAGGGCGATGGAGAGCGTGGACAGGGGTCGGCGCGGGTCGAGGTGACCGAGCCCCAGCTTGGTGAGTGCCTCGGTGGCCGCCCGGTGGGTGGCCCGCCAGTCGATGCCGAGCCGTCCGCGGACCTCGTGGCCGAGCATGACGTTCTCGCCGATCGTCAGGTTCGGGCAGAGGTTGACCTCCTGGTACACGGTGGAGATCCCGGCTGCCTGCGCGTCGGCGGTGCCGTGGAACCGCCGCGGCGTGCCGTGCACGGTGATCGACCCGGCGTCGGTCTTGTAGACGCCGGTGAGCGCCTTGATGAGGGTCGACTTGCCGGCGCCGTTCTCCCCCATGAGCGAGTGCACCTCGCCGGGGAACAGCCGGAAGTCGACACCGTCCAGGGCCTTGACGCCGGGGAACTCAACACTGATCCCCGTCATCTCGACCACGGGTGTCGCACCTGTCATCGCCATGTCCTCGTCTCGACCCTGCGGGGGCGTACGGCCGGGTCCCGGGCCACCGCCAGGTGACCACTGTCCCGCGACCGTCCCGCGGCGTGCTGCCGACCCGCTGACGGGCCGGTAGCACGCCGGGGACTTCGTGCTCGGTCAGTACTGCGCTCGGTCAGTCACCGGGCTCAGTACTCACGCGTGGGCAGCGCCTCCTGGGCGGCCTCGGGCGAGTCGAACGTGCCGCTCGGCACGATGATGTACGAGTCGACGGTCCCGCCGTCGAGCACCGTGTTGACGACCTCGAGGGCGGTCTCGCCGAACAGCGGGTTGTACTCGGCGACGAAGCTGAGCCGCCCCTCGGCGAGGGCCTCGAGCGCCGGCTTGGTGCCGTCGATCGTGGCGATGAGGACGTCCTCACCCGGGGTCAGGCCGGCCTCCTCGACGGCGAGCGCCGCGCCGAGGCCCATCTCGTCGTTCTGGGCGAAGACGACCTGGATGTCGTTGTTGTTGGCGCGGAGCACCGTCTCGAAGACGCTCTTGGCCTCCTCGGTCGACCAGTTGGCCGTCTGCGCGCCGACCTTGACGAACTCGGGGTGGTCGCCCATGACGTCGTCCCAGCCGCGGTTGCGCTCGTTGACGACGCCGACGCCCGCCGGGCCCTCGAGGGTGAAGTACTTCGCGCCGTCGGGCTTGGCGGACAGCGCCCACTCGGCCACGCCCTGCGCGACGACGAAGTTGTCGGGCGCGATGCGGGTCACGTAGAGGCTGGAGTCGTCAGGCTCGATGCCGCGGTCGATGAGGATGACGGGGATCTCGGCCTCCTGCGCACGGCGCAGGGTGTCCTCCCAGCCGGAGCCCTCGGTGGCCGACAGCAGGATCACGTCCACGCCCTCGTCGACGAACGACGTGAAGGCGGCGATCTGCGAGTTCTGGTCCAGGTTCGTCGCCGGGGCGTAGCGCAGGTCGAACCCGGCCTCCTCGGTGAAGGTGTCCTGGATGTTCTTCTCGTTCGCCGCGCGCCAACCGCCCTCGGGGCCGACGGCCACGAAGCCGACGGTCACCAGCTCGCCGTCGTCCCCGCCCTCGACGGGCTCGGTGCCCGGGTCCGCGTCGCCGTCACCGTCACCGTCACCGGAGCACCCCGTCAGGGCGAGGCTGAGACCGGCGATCAGGGCCACACCAGCGGCCCACTTCCTGCTTCCGAACATGCTCTCCTCCTTGAGAGGCGCCCCGGACGGAAGGTCCGGCGGCGCGGCTGCACGTGCTGTTCCTGCTCTGGTGGCCCTCGCACGCCCCCTGCGTGGCCCGGCCGGCCATCGGCGGCGGGGGTTCCGCGGCCGTGGTAACGCTAACATCCGGGATGTTACCGATATCATCCGGAGCGCGGTCAAGAAGGCTTGGTGACGATCAGGTAACGCTTCGCGATGCGGACGACCCGGACGATGCGGACGGTCAGTCCTCGTCGCTGCCGTCGGCGGCGATCATCTCGATGATCGTGTCGGCACTGACCGCTGGCCCGTTGCTCAGCTCGCCGATCTTGCGGCGGTCCTTCAGGACGACGATCCGGTCGCTGAGGCGGACCAGGTCCTCCAGCTCGGCCGAGATGAAGACGACGGCGACGCCCTCGGCGGCGCTCTGGGCGATGTGCCGCAGGATCTCCACGCGCGACGCCACGTCGGTGCCCGACGTCGGCTCGTCGAGGATCATCACGCGCGGTCGGGTGGCGAGCAGCGCGGCGAGCGCCAGCTTGCGCCGGTTCCCACCGGACAGGTGCTTGGCCCGCAGGCCCGGGTCGGCGGGCGTGATGTGCAGCGCCTCGAGATAGGCGGCGACCACCGTGTCCTGCTCGTGCTTCGACAGCGGGCGGGTCCACCCGCGCAGCGCCTGGAGGGACAGCAGCAGGTTCTCGCGGACCGTCAGCTCGCCGACCACCCCGCCGTCGTGCCCCTCGTCGCTCAGCAGCGCCAGCCGACGGCGCAGCGCCGCCCGCGGCCCGGACAGCGACGCCGGCCGCTCCCCGATCCACGTGCGGCCGGAGTCGTGCGCCTCCGCCGCGCCCATGAGCAGCGCGAGCTCGGTGCGCCCGGACCCCCGCAACCCGGCCAGTCCGACGATCTCGCCGGGGAACAGCTCGAGGTTCGTGGGCGCCATCGTGCCGCGCCGGCCCAGCCCGTGGGTGCGGTACACCGGGGGGCCCTGCGGCTCGCGCCGGTGCGCCTTGCGCTGCGACCCGATGGCCTGGAGGCTCGCGATGTCCTTGCCGAACATCTTCGAGATCAGCTCGGCACGGTCCAGGTCGTCCGGCAGGTACTCCCCGATCCGCCGGCCGTCACGCAGGATGGTCACGCGGTCGCTGATCTCGTAGACCTGCTCGAGGAAGTGCGACACGAAGACGATGGCGACGCCCCTGTCGCGCAGGCGGCGCAGGGCGGCGAAGAGCGGGCCGACCTCGCTGGGGACGAGGCTCGCCGTCGGCTCGTCGAGCACGAGCACGCGGGGCCGGGTGGCCATCGCGCGGGCCACGGCCACGAGGCGCCGGGCCGCCGGTGGCAGCGCCGCGAGGCGTGTGCGCGGGTCGAGGTCGGGCAGGCCGATCTGGGCGAGCGTCTCCGCGGCCGTCTCGTGGGTGCGCCGCCAGTCGATGCCCCACCTGCCGCGCGCCTCGTTGCCCAGCATGACGTTCTCGCCGACCGTGAGGTTCGCGCACAGGCCGATCTCCTGGTACACCGCCGCGACCCCCGCACGCTGGGAGTCCGCGGGGCCGCGCATCCGGCGCCGCTCGCCGTCGACGAGCACCTCGCCGGCGTCGATCCCGTACGCCCCGGTGAGGGCCTTCACCAGCGTGGACTTCCCCGCGCCGTTCTCCCCCATCAGGGCGTGCACCTCGCCCGGGTACAGGGTCAGGTCCACGTCGGTCAGGGCGGGCACGCCGTCGAACGCGACGCAGATCCCGCGCATCTCGACGACGGGCACGGATGGCACGGCGGGCACCGCCTCCGCCGCCGTCTCCGCCCGACGCCCGCTCATCGCGGCCGCCGGGGCGGGGCGGAGGACGCGCGGGGCACGAGCTCGACCGGCAGCTTCGTCCGCTGCGGGATCTGCCGGCCCTCGATCGCGGCCTGGAGGACCTCCACCGCCGTGCGGCCCAACGCGTGGAAGTCCTGGCGGATCGTCGTCAGGGGCGGCAGGAAGTGCCGCGACATCGGCAGGTCGTCGAACCCGACGACGCTCACGTCCTCCGGCACCCGGATCCCGTTCTCGTGCAGGCCGTGGATGACCCCGAGCGCCATCTCGTCGTTCGCCGCGACGATCGCGGTGTAGTCCGGCGGCCCGGTGAGCTCGCGGGCGAAGTCGTAGCCGAAGTCGGCGGTCCAGTCCCCGACGACGATCGGCCGCTCACGCATCCCCCAGGACGCGGCGCGCGCGTGGAACGCCCGCTCGCGGCTGCGCGCGTCGAGCCAGTCCAGCGGGCCCGCCAGGTGCAGCACGTCCCGGTGGCCGAGCACGGCGAGGTGGTCCACCGCGAGCGCGATGCCGAGCTGCTGGTCGACGGAGACGGTGAGGAACGCCGGGTCACGCTCCGCCTTGACCACGAGCACCGGCATCCCGACGTCGATCTTGCGGATCGCGGACACCGAGGACGACCGCGGCGCGACGACGCACAGCGCCTCGACGCCCTGGTCGGTCAGGTGCGCGACGGACTCGGCCGGCGACAGGTGGGCCTCGTCCCGGATCGACACCGATGTCACCGAGTAGCCGACCTCGCGCGCCGCGAGCTCGATCGCGTTGAGCGTGCTCGTCGGGCCGTACTCGGCCACGCTGTCCATGAGGACGCCGATGCGCCGCGTGCGCTGGGTGGACAGGGCCCGCGCGACGCCGTTCGGCCGGTAGTTGAGCTCGCTGATCACCGCAAGGACGCGGTCGCGCGTGTCCGGCAGCACCTTCGGCGAGCCGTTGAGCACGCGGGAGACGGTCATCGGCGAGACGCCGGCCCGGGAGGCGACGTGCCGGATGTTCGGCCTGTCCTGCGGTGTCGCGACCACCGCGGCCTCCTCCCGACCGTGCCGCCCCGGCTGCCGTGCCGTCCTGGCTGGTGGGGAGCATAGCCCCGCACGACGGCGCGTCCGTGGGTGCCCGCGCCCCGACATCCCCGGACACGCACAGCCGCTCCTGTGACGGATGTGACCAGTGTGCAGGGAGTGACGTCACACCTGTCACACCGGCCACACGGTCACCAGGTGCGGCGGAGCGTGCCCGCACCTGGGCGTGCGCGACCGCCGGCACGTCATGATGCGGGGATGGACGACGCGCGGACCCGGCTTCTCGTCGTCGACGCCGCCAACGTCGTCGGGGCCCGGCCGGACGGCTGGTGGCGCGACCGCGCGGGCGCGGCGGAGCGGCTCCTGGCCGCCCTCGACGCGGCGGTGGCGGCCGGTGCGGCACCCGAGCTGGCCG